>DBVJ01000048.1:5360-10318 GCA_002308115.1 Lachnospiraceae bacterium UBA1267 | reverse complement strand
GCGTCGGAAGGGCTGTCCTACGCCACCTTCCGCGAAGGCGTGGTCATGCAGTTCACGCTCCCCGGCGCGCCGACCATTTACTATGGCGATGAAACCGGCGTGACGGGCTGGACCGATCCGGACAACCGCCGTACCTTCCCGTGGGGCCATGAAAACTGGGATCTCATCGCGTTTTTCCGCGATATGATCCGTCTTCATAAAAAATGGTCCTGTTTCCGCCAGGGCTCCTATAAGCCCATCGAGGCGGACACCGGCTACCTGGCCTACGGCCGTTTTGACAATAGTTCTTCCGCACTGATCGTCATCAATCATTCCGACCAGACCCGCGAGATCAACGTTCCGGTCTATGAGATCGAAGTGCCGGATACCGCCGTCATGAAGCGCGTCATGAAGACCGACGAGCTTTCCTACAACGTCGGGAGCCTGAATGTTTCGGTCGAAGAAGGCGTCTTAAAACGCACCATAGAAGCCTGGAGCGCCGAAATCTACGTGGTGGAGCGGCAGTAAAGAGATTTGTTTTCCGCAGTTCCAAAGGACGATGGCAGCGGGGCGGAAAAGCTTGAGCCAAAGCGGAATGCCCGAAAGAGGCCGGTCCGTAGAACAGAGCGGACAGGAGGGAAAACGCACAGGAAAACGGACGGAATGTCTGGCTTCCTGGCGTTTTTTCTTTGTGAGACTGCGGAATCCTTTGATTGCATCGAAAGCGGTTTTGGTGTAAGATGTGCTCGTTATCTGTATGATGGGCCGAAGTCCTGAAAAGCGGACGGAAGCCGCGAATCCAAGAAGAGAAGGTTTTCGAATGACAAAGATCAGAACGCGTTATGCTCCGAGCCCCACAGGCCGGATGCACGTCGGCAATTTAAGGACTGCGCTGTATGCCTACCTCATCGCAAAGCATGAGGGCGGCGATTTTATGCTGCGTATTGAAGATACCGATCAGGGCAGACTCGTGGAAGGCGCGGTGGATATCATTTACCGTACACTCGAGGAGACCGGGCTTGTCCATGATGAAGGTCCGGACAAGGACGGCGGCGTGGGCCCCTACGTGCAGTCTGAACGCCAGAAGGCCGGCATCTACATGAAATATGCGAAAGAGCTGATCGAGAAGGGCGAGGCGTACTACTGCTTCTGCACCGAAGAACGGCTGAATTCTCTTCGGACGGCTGTCGGAGAGGACGGCAAAGAGATCCGCGTATATGACAAGCATTGTCTCCATCTTTCGAAGGAAGAGGTGGAAGCGAAGCTTGCCGCGGGTGTGCCTTACGTCATCCGCCAGAACAACCCGACCACGGGAACGACGACCTTCCATGACGAGATCTACGGAGACATCACGGTCGACAATTCCGAACTGGACGACATGATCCTGGTGAAGTCCGACGGCTTCCCGACCTATAACTTCGCAAACGTCGTGGATGACCACACGATGGGCATCACGCACGTCGTGCGCGGAAACGAGTATCTGAGCTCCAGCCCGAAGTACAATCGTCTGTACAATGCCTTCGGCTGGGAAGTGCCGGTCTACGTGCATTGCCCGCTGATCACGGACGAAGAGCACAGGAAACTGTCGAAGCGCAGCGGTCATTCCTCTTTTGAAGACCTCATCGAGCAGGGCTTCGTGGCAGAAGCGGTCGTGAACTTCGTCGCGCTTCTCGGATGGTCGCCCGCGGACGGCCAGGAGATCATGAGCCTTGAGGAGCTTGTGAAGAAGTTTGATTACAGACGCATCAACAAGTCCCCGGCGGTCTTCGATTTCCAGAAGCTTCGCTGGATGAACGGTGAATATCTGAAAGCCATGGACGAAGAGAAGTATCTGGAGCGTGCGCTTCCCGAAGTCCGCGAAGTGCTCCCTGAGACACTGGATCTCAGGCACATCGCGCTGATGGTGAAGACGCGTATCGAGACCTTCAAGGACATTGCCGAGAAGATTGCCTTCTTCAAGGAAGTGCCGGAATACGACAACAGTCTGTATGAGAACAAGAAGGCCAAGTGCGATGCTTCGACCAGCCTTCTCGTGCTTCAGGAAGTGCTTCCGATCCTCGAAGGAATGGAAGATTTCTCCAACGACGCGCTCTTCGCCGCGCTTTCGGCTTATGCCGCCGAAAAGGGCGTGAAGATCAATTATGTGATGTGGCCGCTTCGTACGGCGGTGTCGGGCCTTGCGGTAACGCCGGGCGGCGCGACGGAACTGATGTCCATCCTCGGAAAGGATGAAACGATCTGCCGTGTGAAAGCGGCAATCGAAAAACTGTCATAAGAAAACTTTTTCATAAGGCCGGCGCAGGGCTCTGCGCCGGCCTTTCTTCATTTTTGCCGAAAACTGATGAAAATGGTAAAGGAAACTGTCATGGAAAGAGATCAGAAACTGACGCTCGACGCCGCGCAAAAGGAAGCGGCGGCACATTTTCGGGGGCCCTGCATGGTGCTTTCAGGGCCGGGAAGCGGGAAGACCACGGTCATCACACAACGTGTGAAAATGCTGGTCGAAACACACAACGTGCCGCCGGAAGAGATTCTGGTGGTCACCTTCACAAAGGCTGCGGCGGAGGAAATGAAGGAGCGCTTCCTCAAGCTGGTATCCGCAGAGAAGACCGCGGTGCTTTTCGGGACCTTTCATTCCGTGTTTTATATGATCCTCAGGGCCGAATCCTTCCCTGAAGTACTTACGGTCGTGGAGGGCCGGGAGCGCCTGGAGATCCTCCGGGAAGCCCTTCGCAGCACAGATCCGGAAGCGGAGGCGGACCAGGATTATCTAAATGCGCTCTCAGCGGAAATATCGCGGATTAAAAACGACGGAGGGACGATCCGGGAGAATGAGCCGCGAAACGGAAGGATCGATTTAAAGCGCCTTTACGAGGCTTACAACGCGCTTCTCAAGAAACGCGCCGCGATGGATTATGACGACATGCTTCTCAGGACACGCGAGTTATTTCAGAACAGGCCCGAAGTCCTCAGGACCTGGCGGGAGCGCTTCCGTTTCATTCTGATCGACGAATTTCAGGACGTAAACCGCGTGCAGTACGAGATCGTGAAAATGCTTGCGCCCATGGGTGAGGGCCTGTTCGTGGTGGGGGACGATGACCAGTCGATCTACGGCTTTCGGGGCGCCCGCCCGGGGATCATGCTGGACTTCCCGAAAGACTATCCGGGCACGCGCAGGATCCTTCTGGGGATCAACTACCGCTCCGTGCCGGAGATCGTCGAGGCTTCGCTGTCTTTGGCGGAGCAGAATCATGAGCGCTACCGGAAGAAACTGCGCTCAGCCCGGGCTCTAGAAAAGGACCGGCAAAAAGGCCTTGTGGATGTCAGCCGCTTTGAAAATGTTCCTGAAGAGTGTGATGCCATCGCCGACCTGGTCCTCCGCCGTCTGGAAGAAGGCCTTCCGCTCCATGAAATGGCGGTCCTCACACGCACGGCCTTCGGGGCCGAAGCCATGATCCAGAAATGCATCGAGCGCGGGATCCCTTTCATCTCAAAAGACAAAGTACCCAACCTCTTCGCACATTTTGCGGTCCGTCCGGTCTTTGCCTGCCTGAACTGGGCAGCGGGGAACCGCTCGCGCCGGAACCTCCTCCTGTTCGCGTTTGCGCCGCCCAAAGGATTTCGGCGGGAAGACCTCAAGGAGGAGCAGGTGGACCTTTCGGCGGTCTGCGAAGCGCTTGCCAAAGACCCCGAGACGAGATGGCGCGCCGACCGCGCCGCGTTTTTCCGGTATCAGACCGAACTCCTTGCGCGCCTTCGAATCCCCTATGCCATGATCAACTATTTCCGGAAAGGAATGGGCTACGATGATTACATCCTGGGGCAGGCGGAACAGAAAGGCATGGATCCGAAGGGGATCCTTGCGGTCCTGGACTGGGTGCAGGAGAGCGCAAAAGACTACCGGCGCGTCGCGGATTTCTACGCCTTCGTCGCAAAGTATGTACGCACGCTGGAGGAGAAGGCACGCGGGGAGGAGGCAAAGGACCGGCTGGTCATCTCGTCGCTTCACGGGGCAAAGGGACTGGAGTATTCCGAGGTGTTCATTCCGGATCTCTGCGAGCAGATCCTGCCGCATGAAAAGGCCCTGACAAGGGAAGCCGTGGAAGAGGAGCGGCGTCTCCTTTACGTGGGGATGACCCGGGCAAAAGACACGCTTCATCTGATGACGGTCAAGGAACGCTTCGGGCGGTCCATGAAAGAAAGCCGCTTTCTGAAAGAAATCAGGCGCCGGTAAGCTCTCCCTCAGGGAAGAACCGTCCGGCGCCTTCAGAGGCAATTGAATTGTCTGATACGGTCACGCGCCTGTGACAGCCTTCACATAGGCCAGAGGCGACATACCGACGTGCTCGCGGAAAGTGCGGGAGAAATGATGGATCGAGGAATAGCCGACCATCTGGGCGACCTCGGTCACTTTGTAGTTCTCGTTGGTCAGAAGCACTTTTGCCTTCTCGATGCGGGCGAGGTTCACGTCCTGCATCGGCGAGAGACCGAAGAAATCATGATAATACTTGTAGAACTGGCTGCGGCTCAGGGAAACCATGCCGGGCATGTTCGTCGACGCCCATTCGCGCTCGCAGTTGGTGAGCATGGTGTAACGGGCTTCCTTGAAGAGCTTGTAAAGCGCGGGATCTCCGACGCTTTCCTTCTCCCGAAGGTCGGCGTTTCTGCTCATCAGCACGAACATATTTCTGAGAAGCGAGTCCATCTGGTCTTCAAACTGCACGTCACGGGTGTTGTACTCGCGGAAGATCTGTTCGATGAAGGCACGGACCAGTTCCGGATCCTTCGGATAGAAGATCTCGCCGACCGGGACCTTGAAGCGGCTCATTTCCGAGCGCGGCGCCTGNNAAATGGATATAGCTCATCCGAAAATCTCTGACGGCGCTGTAATTCTGCGGCTTCCCCGGCTCGAAGATGAAGCATGCGCCGGGCGCGGCCAGGCCGATCTCATTTTCCAGCATCACGTGCATGGAAGAGAG
>DBVJ01000048.1:0-5334 GCA_002308115.1 Lachnospiraceae bacterium UBA1267 | reverse complement strand
CCCGTAACGTCGTAGCCGACATAATGGATACTGATCATTTGTGAACCTCCGTGTAGATCTCTGGGGGTTTTAAAAAAGTGAACGGAACGATGAAATCAAAAGCGTCGGGAGAGGATCACTCATCCTCTTCTTCATCGTCCGCGGAATCCCCGCCTTCATCCGAACCGGACTTTTTAAGAAGCCGTACGATGAAGAAAATGAGGACGCCGAGTCCTGCGAGGAGCAGGGCGAGAACGACGATGAAAGGCCAGAGCACCATAGACTGTCTGCCGGGATCGGAAGGCTCGGTCTCGGAGGCCTCCGCGCTCTCGGATGCCGGATCCGACGTGGATTCCTCTATGGCGCTGGTCGTCTCGGTCTCTGTTTCGGAATCGGATTCGACCGGCTCTTCGCCCAGCACAAAGCGTACCTTTGCGCCGTCCGAAAGACGGACATAGCGGTCCGAGTCAAGCATGACAACAAAGTCGGAAGAGGCACCGCTCTGAAGCACGATATTGGCATACTGCTGAGCCGGAACGACCTTCCCTTCCGCGTTCACGAGCGTGTCGTCGCTGAAAATGGAAATGCTGGCCGCGTCATCGCCTTCGTTGGTGATGAGATAGGAGCCCTGGGGCAGATGATAGGCCCAGAACTGCTCATCGCCGACCTGGATCAGCTCGCCGTAGTCTCCGGCCTCGCCGTTCACCAGAAGAATGTCATCCTCAGCGATCGGGACTTCGCTTTCAGTCGGGTTGTCCGTGGTCGGCTGCGTCGGTCTGGGCTGCGTCGGCTGTGTCGGTCTGGGCTGTGTCGGAGTCGTCGGACGCCAGGGGCCGTTATAGGAGGTGTAGGTTCCGTTGTAGTTGAAAGTGCCCGTATAGCTGTAGGCGAAAGTCGTGTTGGCGGTAATGTCAAGAGACGGACTAGGCGCGGGATCGGCCCAGAAACCGTCGGCATAACCTTCGTCCGGGATCATGTCCGTCGGGATCTGTTCCTGTTTCAGATGGCCGACGCCGTTGCGGCTCGGAACACCATTTTCATACTTGATGACGGGGACGTTCTTCTGTGTGGAGCCGTCGGAGAATTTGCCGCCGGTCACCGTGAACGCAACGTCAACGATGGATCCCTCGGGATAGGGGATCGTCGGGATCGATTCGGTCTCTTCTGCGCCGCAGCGGCTGCAGACATGCTTCTTAAGGCCCGTGCTTTCATACGTGGCCGGGGTGACTTCCTGCCATTCGCCCCACGCATGGCCGAGGGCGGGAATGGATTCGGTATAATGTTCGCCGCAGACCGCACAGATATACTCAACCTGGCCTTCTTCCGTGCAGGAGGCTTCCTTGATCACGGTTCCGGCATCCCCTTCCGCATGAGAATGGGTATGGCCCGGATCTGTGGGGGGCTCTGTGGGCGGATCGGTAGGATCGGAGGGGCCTGTGGGCGGCTCTGTCGGAGGCTCTGTGGGCGGATCCGTCGGCGGATCGGTCGGCGGATTGGTCGGCGGTTCCGTGGGCGGATTGGTTGGCGGTTCGGTGGGTTCTGTCGGCGGATTGGTCGCCTCGGTCGGCGCATCCGTGGATTCTCCATCTGCGAAAACATAGACCAGACGGGCCGCGTAAACCGCCCCCGCGATGAGAAGCACCGCGAGGAACACCGTCAGGATCCGATATAATTTATGCTTCATAATGTCGTAAGATCCTTTCAAAAATCAGTCAGATTCGTCCTTCAGGAAAATAGACCTATATTATATAGCCTACTTGTGTCTTTTTGTCAAATCGTCCGATGAAACATATCAAAAAAGAGCGGCCCGAGGGCCGCCCGAAAAATCGGTTTTCCCGTTATTTTCCCGGAAGAATACGGTCCGCGGCGCCGATGATACGATCCGCAAAACCGGTGGTGTCGGAGAATAATTCCGCATAGCCCTGAAGAGAGGAGGCTTTCTGACGGATGGTACGGGCATGGGCGGAAAGGAACATGCGGCCTCTGACCTTTCTGGGATGGTCGCTGTTCTTGGCGTCCTGGATCAGATTGACGGCCGCGGAATGCCCGTCCAGCACGAGCAATATGGCCGGGCGGCGCTTGAAGATCTCGTGCGTCACGCTTTTATAGATGCCGAGTCCCGAGGGATCGATGCCCACACGGATGCCGACGCCCGAACGGAGGAGCGGACGGATACGGGCCGGAGAGATCTCAGAGGGCACATAGGCGAAAATCTGTTTCCGCCGGCCTTCCGGAAGCGCCTTGTTCCTTGTGAGAAGATATTTTTCATAGCCGGAGAGCCGGTAGCCGATGACAAAGTAAACCTTGTCGGGATCCGCCTTTTCGACCAGTTCGTCCAGAAGCGCGCAGATGTCAGCGCGAAGCTTTGTCGTGTGCCGTGCGTTGTTATAACTTCCGCCCGCCACGACGATCGGCACCAGTTCGTCCGGAAGCAGACGGACCGCGTCTTTGAAAACTTCCGCGGATTCTTCTTTGTAGGCGTTTGCGGGAAGCGCTTCCGTGACAGGCTCCGCGCGACCGACACGTTCCCGGAGGAAGTCCCGGGCATTCTGACCGCTTTCCTGGAGCATTGCTTCAAACTGCGCCGCTTTCTTCCGGAAAACCGCGAGGCTTTCCTTGAGAATGCGGTCTTCCGCCTTCCGCATCAGGAGGAGATCCTCCCGGGTAAGGTCCAGCATTTTCGTCAATGCGAGTTCTTCGTCGATGGAATCCGTGCCGTACAGCGCGCCGCCGTCCGTGCCCTGTACGCAGGGGAGACCGGCCGCCAGATACTGACGGATGGGGTGGACGGCAGGGGTGGAGAGGTTGTTCAGGCGGACGTTCGAGGTGATCTGGAATTCCAGCACCGCCCCGGAACTCTGAAGTTCTTCCAGAAGAAGCTGACCTTTCTTCGTGTGAAGGCCGGGCGTGTAGAGACCGTGGCCGATGCGGATCCTGGGCATGGGCTGCCCCGGCGAAAGAGACTGACGCACACAGCGGATCGAGTTTAAAATGTTGTCCGGAAGCGAATCGTTTTCGCCCGCGTGGACGCGGAAAACGAAGCCGGGATTTCGTTCCGCAATGGAAACAAGCCCCCGGATCACAGGCGCCAGATCGCGGATGTCGTTGATCTCTTCACCGACGATATCGCAGCCCGCAACGTAAGGATCGCAGGCGATTGCGCCAAGGACCGGCAGATTCTCGCGGAAATAGTCGTTGCCTTGCGCGCGGTCCCGGATGATCGTCAGCGGGACACGCCGGAGCGCGGCCAGGAAACGAAGCGTCACGCCGGTCTCACGGGTGGCTTTCGGCATGATCTCATGGATCTCGGCGAGACGCTGTGCGGCCTGCGCGCGCTTGACCAGAGAGGTGTCGGAGATCTCCGCGTAGGAGATACCGCTTCGCTGGTATTGTCTGGCAATCCACAGAAGCCCGTTCTGGAATAAAGAATTGTCCTTGTATTCCGGCGACTCCCGGTCTTTCAGCATCTGCTTCAGCACACGGACAATGTCCGGATCGGGGATCCTGTCGATCTTTTTCTCGCTGAAGACGCCCCTGGCGCCCGCAATCGTCGTACCTTTGGTGAACACATAGCGGTACAGATAGACCTTCTCCAGATTGGTGAACACGGCCTGTCCGTCTTTCATGACCGCAAGCGACGCGCGGATCCTGGGAATGTTATAGGCTGCATTTTCCGGATCGTTCAAAATGAGATCGGCGAAATTGATGACCGTCCGGTCTTCGATCCGGCGGCGGAGGTGCTTGCCCTGAAGAAGCCCGCCGGACAGCTTGTCGGCTTCATCGCCTTCCCGGAGCTTCTGCACCTCATCCATCACGATCCGTTCAGTTTCCTGACGGGCTTTCTCAAGCGCTCCGGCCTGCTCGTCCGAAAGCCGGAGTCCCAGTTTCCGGATGTAGTAGAGCGGATAGGCGACCTCGTGGCGGATGCCCAGCGCGATCAGGACGTCCGGATCCAGATTCGCGTTCATGTGCGTGTGCAGGTCCGTGTGGAACTTGCATTCATTGAGAATGTAGGTCTTGACGATGGTCTTCTTGAAGTCCAGATCATAGTGTTTGGTCTGGCTCATCAACGTCTTGGAAATGGCGGGAATCGAGGCCTTGATCTCGATGGAGCCGTCCGGGAAGATCGAGGCGACCTTCGTATCGAGAAGGCGGAAAATGTACATCTTCCGGTTGTCGCGGTCGATGTAGCAAGGCACGGTGCCCCTCACGACCATCAGACCGTCCTCGCCTTCCGAGAGCGGGAGATTACAGAGTCTGGCCAGGTTGCGGATGAGGTTTCCGGTCCCGTGGTTGGGGGTGCGGAGCACGTAATGCATCTCATCGCCTTCCAGTGTAAGGTCGACGATGAGGTCTTTCTCTTTGTCCAGATAAAAGGTTCCGAATTTTGCCGATTCCTTCATGCCGTGTGAACCCTTTCTATGGGAAAGGCGGCCCGCCGCCGCCTTTCCGTTCTGTCAGATCCGAGCCGTCATTCCTCCGCGCTTTCGCTGTAAAGCGCGGGGAGACGCTTGTAGGTTTCCGTGTAATGATACAGCTTCTTCGCGAGGTCTTTGGAAAGACGTCCCGGCAGCATGCGCCACTGCCAGTTGCCGCTCGCGGTGCCCGGCGTGTTCATGCGGGCTTCGCCGCCCAGTTCCAGAAGATCCTGCATCTGGACGATGAACAGCATCGAGGAGGTCGCCATGCCGGAACGGATCATGCCCCAGCACCAGCCTTCGTCTTCCGTAATGTGCATATATTCCTGCGCGAAACGGTAGCTCTTCGGGTCCAGAGAAGAGACCCAGCCGAGCGCGGTGTCATTGTCGTGCGTACCCATGTAGCAGACCGTGTTCGGCGTGCAGTTGTGCGGCAGATAGATCGAATCGCCGTGCCCGTCGAAGGCAAATTCCATGACACGCATGCTCGGAAGACCCGAGTCCGCCACCATTCTCTTCACGTCGGGCGTCAGATAGCCGAGGTCTTCCGCAATGTAACGCAGGTCGCGGAACCAGTTCTTCAGGACTTCGACGAAATAGAGGCCCGGACCCGGGTTCCAGTGCCCGTTCTTCGCGGTCGATTCGCCGAAAGGCACGGCCCAGTAGCTCTCAATGCCGCGGAAATGATCGATGCGGATGACGTCAAAGAGGCGCGAAGCGCCGCCGACACGGCGGATCCACCAGTTGTAGCCGTCTCTGGCCATCAGGTCCCAGTTGTAGAGCGGGTTGCCCCAGAGCTGGCCGTCCGCGGTGAACTGATCCGGCGGAACACCTGCGACTTCGTTGGGCACATTTTTCTCATTGAGCTGGAAATACCAGGGCTCGGACCAGACGTCCGCGGAATCCATGGCCACATAGATCGGGATGTCGCCGATGA
>DBVJ01000030.1 GCA_002308115.1 Lachnospiraceae bacterium UBA1267 | reverse complement strand
GGGAAGGCGGTTTTGACATAGCGCACGAACGCCGGACAGCAAGAGGAGGTCAGGAATCCTTTCTCCGTCAGTTCCTTGGATTCAGCCTGAGCTACCATATCCGCGCCCAGGGCGGCTTCCACCACCGTGTAGAAGCCCAGTTCCTTGATGCCGCTGATCACCTGGCCCAGCTTCGCGTAGGTCATCTGGCTGCCGATCGCAGGGGCCACCAGGGCGTAGACTTTATACGCTTCGCCTCCGCGGCTTTTTTTCAGCATGTCGATGACGGGAAGGATGAAGGAGCGGTCGGAGATCGCGCCGAAGGGGCACTGATACACACAGGCACCGCACTGAATGCATTTTTCGTCATCGATCTTGGCCGCATTGTCCTCATTGATGGTGATCGCTTTGATTTTACAGGCGATCTGGCAGGGACGCTTGCGGTTAATGATGGCGCTGTAGGGGCAGACCTTGGCACACTGGCCGCATTCCACACATTTGGTCTTGTCGATATATGCTTCCCGGTTGTGATCGAAGGAGATCGCGCCGCGCCGGCAAGCGTCCTCACAGCGATGCGCAAGGCAGCCCCGGCACGAATCGGTGACCTGGTAACCCACGGCGGGGCAGTCATCACAGGCAATGTCGATCACCTGGATTACGTTATCGCCCTGACCGCCGCCCATAGCCAGTTTGACGCGCTCGGCAAGGATGGCCCGTTCTTTGTACACACAGCAGCGCATGGTGGGCACTTTGCCGGGCACGATCATCCGGGGGATGTCCAGTACATTTTCCAGAAGTGTGTCATTCCAGGCCTGACGGGCCACTTCTTTCAGCACCTTGTATTTCAGATATTGCACCTTGGTATCGAATTTATGCATGGTCGCTCCTTCAGAACAGTTGGCTTTGATGTGAAGCGGAACAGGTCCGTGCGTTCTATTGTCATTGTAACATATTTGAGAGAAAAGCATATTCCATTTTCAGACAGGCGGAGGGACTTTTCAGACAACCGCAGGTTCGGTGATGCCCTTTCTTCATTGACAGAGAGGACTGTTTTGGGTACGCTATGCATATGAATAAGGAGGCCTCGAGTATGAAGAAAAAAACGAAAAAGCCCCTTGTGATCCTTGTGGCGGTCGTTCTGGCACTCCTTCTGGTACTGGGCGGCTTCTGGTTCTACTCGAGAGCGATCAACCATCGTTCTTTTATGGCAGGCGTGGTCGATCTGGTCCTGACGGTTTCGCGTCGGGCGGATAAGTTTAACGATCTGGACAAATGTGAGGCCTATATCGCAGAGAAGGCGGAGGCCAACAAGGAGCCGGTGGTCATTGAGAAGGCAAAGTTCGGCATCAGCCTTCGCGAGGAGCGCCACGAATCGCTTCAGGCCTTCATCTATAACGATCAGGAACATCCGGCTCAGACGGTTTTTTATTATCATGGCGGCGCATACATCAATCAGCCGAATCCGCAGCAGCTCACCATGGCGGCACGGACCGCAAAGGAGACGGGCGCGGAAGTCGTGCTTGTGGTCTATCCGAAAGAGCCGGTCTATGACTGCAAGACGGCTTATGAGCAATGCATTTCCTATTACCGGAGCTGCCTTGCGGAAAATGACTGCGGAAAAATCGTGTTCATGGGCGATTCCGCGGGCGGCGGCCTCGCGCTGGGCCTTGCGGAAGCACTCAGGGACCAGGGGATCCGGGGTCCCGAGGAACTGATCCTGATCTCGCCCTGGGCGGACGTGACCATGTCGAACACGGAAGCCGCGGCATATCTGGAACATGATCCGATGCTGGGGATCGACGGCCTTCGCCGTATGGGCGAAGTCTGGGCAAACGGTCTCGACCTGACCGATCCGCGGGTCAGCCCGCTTTACGGCGATCTTTCGGGACTTCCTCACGTGACACTCACGGTGGGCACATGGGAAGTCTTATACCCGGACATCATGCTCCTCAAGGAGAAGCTGGATCAGGCCGGAACAGCCTGCGATCTGATCGTCGGCGAGCGGATGATCCATTGCTATCCGATCGTCCCGGTCCCGGAAGCCAAGGCGGCGCAGGCCGTGATCTGGTCTGCCATTCTGAAATGAGGCGGTGATCCCAGGCGATGGAGAGGAATCTGTTTTATTCCAGCGACCGGAAGGAATGGCGGGAGTGGCTTGCCGCTCATTTTGAGACGGAAAAAGAAGTGTGGTTCGTCTTTCCCGCGAAGCTCTCCGGCGAGCCGTCCATCCTGTATAATGACGCGGTGGAAGAGGCGCTTTGTTTCGGCTGGATCGACGGCCAGGCCGGAACGCTGGATGAAACACATCTGCTTCGGCGCTTTACACCGCGCCGGAAAGGAAGCCCCTATTCGCAGCCGAACATCGAGCGGCTGATCTGGTTGGAGAAGCAGGGGATGATCCATCCGAAGATCCGTGACGAGGTGCTGCCGGTCATTCAGGCGCCGTTCCTCTTCCCGGAAGACATTCTGAATGTGCTTCGTGAGGATCCTGTCGTTTGGGACAATTATCAGCAATTTACAGACTCTTATAAACGCATCCGTGTGGCGTATGTCGAGGCTGCGAGAAAGCGGCCGGAAGAGTTTCAGAAGCGCCTTCGGAATTTTGTGGAGAAGACCCGCCTGAACAAACGAATCATGGGATATGGCGGCATCGATAAATATTATCAGTGAAGGGAGTGTGCGATGTATAAAGAACAGTTGATCAAAAAGGCCCTTCAGAAAACGCGCAGGCAGTGTATCTTGGCCCTGATCAGCGCGGTCGTTGTTGCGGTCTGCGTCTGTATCGGCGTGACGATGAATCTGGTCACGCTCCATGACGAGAACTTCGATCATATGGGGATCCGGACCTTCTGCATGTTTACGGTCAATTCCAATATCTGTGCAGGGATCGCCATGATGATCTGCCTGCCCTTTACCATTGACGGTCTTCGGACAGGCAATTACCACCTTCCCAACTGGGTCGTGGACGTGATGTTTGTTGCCGTCACCGCCGTGGCGCTGACCTTCCTGGTTTCACTGCTTCTTCTTGCGCCGGTCAAAGGCTTTGTCCTGATCTTTACCGGATCCAGATTCTTCCTGCATGGCGTCTGCCCGGTCCTGTCCATCGCTTCATTCTGTTGCTTTATCTGCAGCCATTATATCAAGCTGAAAGAGACCTTTGTCGCTCTGGTACCGGTTTTCGTCTATGCCGTGCTGTACTTTGTCATGGTCGTGGTCATCGGAGAAGCCCGCGGAGGATGGAACGACTTCTACGGCTTCGCGACACGTCTGCCGGTATGGATCCCGATGAGCCTGATCCTGCCGCTTACCTTCGGAATCGCGACGGTTCTCAGACTTCTTCACAACAAATGTTGTATGAACCGAAAAGAAAGAGCCGTCAAACTGTTTCGGGAGATCGGCGACGGCGGCGACCTGAGAGACGCGGTTGCGACCTTGGCACGCGTACAGAAAGGCGAAAGAAGAACGGCAAACGTCGTGATCCCGGCCAGAATGATCGGATATCTGATCGAAGACAACGAATCGGACATGACACTTGAGGAAGGCTGCAGGAGCTATCTGGAAGCATTTCTCACCGATCTTGAGATAGAGGATCTGTCTGAAACGACGGTAAGCTGAAGTCAGACGACAGAGGGTTTCTGGAGGAAGAGAACGTGGATCCCCGCAAAATATTTGACACCATACCGGAACAATTTGATCAGTACAGGGCGAGATACTCGACGGAACTCTTCAAAGATCTGATCGCCTATGCGGAGGTCGGGCCGGGAAAGGACGTTCTGGAGCTTGGACCGGGCACCGGACAGGCGACGGATCCGATCCTTGCGACCGGATGCAATTATCATGCCATCGAACTGGGGGAGCACCTGTTTGAAATGATGAAGCGGAAGTACGGAGCGTTTCCGAACTTCAAGATCGTGAACGACGATTTCATCACCTATGATTTCGGCGACGAGAAGTTTGACATGATCTATTCCGCCGCAACGATACAGTGGATCCCGGAAGAGATCGCGTATTCCAAGTGCTTTGAACTCCTGAAGCCGGGCGGAACACTGGCCATGATGCTGATGATCGGGGACTATAAGACGCCGAACGAGGCACTCTATCAGAACATTCAGAAGGTGTATGACGCTTATTTCAAGCCTTCGCAGCCATACACTCACGGCAAATTCGGATACCTGAACGCGCCGGCCTATGGCTTTACGGAAGTGGAAAGGCGAGATTTTTACGGCACGAGGGTCTTCAATACAGAAGACTATCTGGCCTACTGCGGTACGCACAGCGACCATATTTCCCTTGAGGAACCATACAGGAGCCTGTTCTTTGAGGGTCTTCGAAAAGCGGTCGAAGAGGGCGGCGGCAAAGTGCAGTACAACGACACCTATGTGCTGTATCTCACGAAAAAAGCTTTGTGAGGAGTTTCTATGATCATTCTTGTGGACATGGACGATACCATTGAACACCTGCTTCAGGCATGGGTAGACGGGCTTAACGCACGCTATGGCCGGAACGTGACGATCGACACCATCCGGACCTGGAACGTCGCGGCGGCCTATCCGGGCATTTCCCGTAAGGACGTCTACGCGATCCCGGACGAGCCCGGATTCTGGAAGACCGTCAAGCCGGTGGAAGGCGCTGCGGAAGCTTTGAAGCATTTCATGGAGAAAGGCCACGAGGTCTACATCGTTACGGCGACCCGCTACGAAAGTATCTATGAGAAAATGAACGACCTGCTGTTCAAGTATTTTCCGTTCCTGTCCTGGGACCAGGTCATCGTGACCTCAAAAAAACAGATGATCCGCGGGGACGTGCTGATCGACGACGGTATCCACAATCTCGAAGGCGGAGACTATGTGAAGATCCTGATGAACATGCCGCACAACGAAGATTACGACGCGGAAGCCAACGGGATGTTCCGCGTGCATGACTGGA
>DBVJ01000060.1:1311-9053 GCA_002308115.1 Lachnospiraceae bacterium UBA1267 | reverse complement strand
TCGGAGTCGATGTTGATCTTGCAGACCGAGAGACGGGCTGCCTGGCGAAGCTGCTCTTCCGGAACACCGACAGCATCCTTCAGCGCGCCGCCGTTCTCGTTGATGATCTTCACGAATTCCTGCGGGACAGACGATGAGCCGTGCAGGACGATCGGGAAGCCGGGAAGACGTCTGGAGACTTCTTCAAGAATGTCGAAGCGGAGCGGCGGGGGAACCAGGATGCCCTTCTCGTTTCTGGTGCACTGTTCAGGTTTGAACTTGTATGCGCCGTGGGAGGTGCCGATGGCGATCGCAAGGGAGTCGACGCCGGTTCTCTTCACGAATTCCTCGACCTGGTCGGGATCCGTGTAGGAGGCTGCGCCATGCTCGACCTTGACTTCGTCTTCGATGCCGGCAAGCGTCCCCAGCTCGGCCTCGACGACAACACCGTGCTCATGCGCATATTCGGCGACGCGGCGGGATTCCTCGACGTTCTCTTCGAAGGAATGGCCGGAGTAGTCGATCATGACAGAGGTGAAGCCGTTGTCGATGCAGTCTTTGCAGACTTTGAAGTCCGCGCCGTGATCGAGGTGCAGGACGATCGGAAGCTCCGGATACAGCTCAAGCGCTGCTTCGACGAGCTTGACGAGGTAGACGGAGTTCGCGTACTTTCTTGCGCCCTGGGAGGCCTGCAGGATGACCGGGCTCTGAAGCTCATGAGCAGCCTCGGTGATGCCCTGAACGATCTCCATGTTGTTGATGTTGAAAGCGCCGATCGCGTAGCCGCCGTCGTATGCTTTCTTGAACATCTCCTTACTTGTGACTAATGGCATGTTGTTACCCCTTTCTCTAGCTGATGTTTGCATAGGCGTCCCGAAGGACGCGCTTTGTTGCCTTTATTCCAGCACTTCCTTCGCCGCTTTCACCACATTTTCGACCGTGAAGCCGTAATGCGGGAAGAGGAACTTGTAAGGCGCGGAGGCGCCGAACTCGTGCATGCAGAGGACCTTGCCGTCCAGTCCGACGTAGCGGTCCCAGCCGAAGCCCGACAGCGCTTCCACGGCGACACGGGCGCGGACCTTCTTCGGAAGGACTGCTTCCTTGTAGGCCTCGTCCTGTTCTTCGAAGACGTCCATCGAAGGCATGGAAACAACGCGGAAATCCTTGCCTTCCTTGAGAAGTTCTTCTCTCGCGCCGACCGCAAGCGAGAGTTCCGAACCGGAGGCGATCAGGATGCCGTCCGGCGTCTCCTTTTCGGAATCCTGAAGGACATATGCGCCCTTGAGCGCGCCGTCGCCCTTCGTGATCTGCGGCAGATTCTGACGGGTGAGCGCCAGAGCCGTGGGCGTCTCAAGGCTGGTCACAGCCGAATACCAGGCCCAGTTCGTCTCATTCGCGTCCGCCGGACGGAAGAGATGGAAGTTCGGGAGCGCGCGCCACATGGCGGCCTGCTCGATGGGCTCGTGGGTCGGTCCGTCTTCGCCGACGCCGATGGAGTCATGCGAGAAAATGTAGATGACAGGCATCTTCATGATTGCCGCAAGACGAACCATGGGTTTCGTGTAATCGGAGAANNGAGAAGACGAAGAAGGTCGCGCAGTACGGGATCAGTCCGCCGTGAAGCGCAAGGCCGTTCGAGATGCCGGCCATCGCGAGCTCACGGATGCCGAAGTGCATGTTGCGGCCCGTGGGATCTTCCTTGGAGAAGTCCGCGACGCCCTTCATGTTGGACTTGTTACTGGGCGCGAGGTCGGCGGAACCGCCGAAGAAGTTCGGCAGGAGCTTTCCGAGGCGCTGGACGCAGCTGCCTGAAGAGGCGCGGGTGGCTTCGGCTTCTTCCGGAACCTGGAAGAAATCGCCGTCCTTGAGCGCTTTGCCCAGGTTCGTGCGATCGTGGTAGGCGGCCCATTTCTCAGCCATCTCCGGGAACTTCTCGCAGTATTCCTTAAAGAGGGCGCACCACTTCTCTTCCGCTTCCGGAAGTTTCGAGATGATCTCTTCATAATGTGCGTAGACTTCTTCAGGAACGAAGAAAGGCTCGGTGGACGGCCAGCCGAAGTTCTCCTTCATCTCGACGATATTTTCCTCGCCGAGCGGTTCGCCGTGCGCGGAGGCCTTGCCCTGCTTTGCGGGGCAGCCATAGCCGATCTGCGTATGGACCGTGATGAGCGTGGGATGCTCGGTGTCCTTCTTGGCCTCTTCGATCGCGGCCGCGATGGCGGCTCTGTCATTGCCGTCCGCGACATCCAGGATCTGGAAGCCGAAGGCGCGCACACGCTCCTGGACGTTCTCCCGGAACGCCAGATCCGTGCTGCCCTCGATCGTGATGCCGTTGGAATCGTAGAAAATGATGAGTTTGCCAAGCCCAAGCGTGCCGGCAAGTGAAAGCGCTTCGGAGGAAATGCCTTCCATGAAGCAGCCGTCACCTGAAAGGACGTAGGTGTAATGGTCAACGACCGGATAGCCTTCCTTGTTGAAAATGCTGGCAAGGTGCTTCTCGGCGATCGCCATGCCGACGCCCATCGCCATGCCGGCGCCCAGCGGGCCCGTGGTGGCTTCAACGCCGACCGTGTGGCCGTATTCCGGATGGCCGGGGGTCTTGGATCCGAACTGACGGAACCCCTTCAGGTCTTCAACGGTCAGACCGTATCCGAACAGATGATAAAGCGAGTAATCCAGAGCGGATCCATGGCCGCCGGACAGGATGAAACGGTCTCTGTCGGCCCATTTGGGATCCTTCGGGTTGTGCCGGAGATGGTTCGCGAAAAGCTCATAGGCAATGGCCGCCGAGCCCAGGGGCAGGCCGGGATGGCCGGACTTTGCCTTCTGGATCATGTCCGCGGAAAGCACCCGGATCGCGTTTACACACGCAGTGTCAATGTCATGCACAAGAAAAGCCTCCTTTTCAGTTGATCATTGCTGTCTTTATTCTATCAAATCCTGAAGGATTTCTCAATGCTTATATTTATTACTTTCAGATAACACCGCAGCACGAATGCTTCGCATTCCATGTGCTGCTCAAACACTCACAACTCCCGCCTTTTTGCAAGCAAAACGGCTTCGTTGTTCGTGTTTGGCGGGTTCCAAAGTCTATTGCGTCCATGCGAGCATGGTCGCTCCGACTTTGTCACCCTGGTGTTATCACTTCAGCGTGATCTTCTCCAGCACGTCCCCGGTATTCAGGAACAGGCTTTTCGTGCCCATGAAGGACATGGAACGCGGCGCGGAGACCAGCGTGCCCTCATAGCGGAGTTTTCCGGAAGCGTTGTAAAAACGGAGATCCGCGCCTGTAAGGAAGGCCACATAGCGTCCGTTGGAAGCCACAAGGTCATAGTCCTTCGGACATTCAAAGGAATGCAGCATGCGCCCGGTATTGTCGTAAGTCGTGAGGAAGGCCTTGCCGTCTTTCTCCGTGACCACAAGAAGCTCCTGCCCCATGAAAAGCGCGGAATGGACTTCGTCTGCGATGGGGACGGTATTCCGGGTGACTTCCTTGCCGTTGTCGGTGAGGAACAGGAAGGCATTGTCCCCGATGACCGAGGCATGCCGGTTGTCCGTGAACTCGCAGCGTACCAGGAAAGTGTCCGATTCGTAGAAATCTTCAAAGGCCTGGATCACATAGGAGCGGTCGGCAGAACCGTTCTGGAAGTCATAGAAGACCGCCCGGCTCTCTCCGATGCCGTTGGCCACCGAGTAATAAAGCACCAGAAGCTTCTGGCCGTCGGGCGAGATGGACAAATGTACGGGATACCCCGAAACGTCGAGCGTCGTCTTGACGCCGACGTCCACGTGTGTGCCGAAACGGTCGTAATAAGTGATATACGAGCTGTCTTCAGATTCGGTTGCCAGCGCGACGACGCCGGCCTGGGAAATGTCTGCGGTGCGGATCGGTCTGGACACTTTGATCGTGGAGAAGATGCCGCTTTCATTGCAGATATAGGCTGTGTAGCCGCCTCTGGGGAACAGGCAGAAATACTCCCCCTCCGAACGGTAGACCGGGTCCTGCACCTTGACCGCATTGTCCCAGACCACCGAGTTGTTCTTCACGTAGGAGACGCTGTCGGTCCCGACGACGACAGTGCCTTCCCGGAAGGGAAATGTCCTGGCCGTCGCCACAGAAGCCAGCACCATTTCGCTGTCCACGGAATAGGTGGTGTAGCGGTAATTGTGCGCGTAAAACATCGCCGCGAGGAAGAAGGCGCAAACGATGGCGGCAATGACCAGACGGGCACGCCAAAGATCCGAGACGCGCTCCCTCTCGCGGCGCCTCAAATGATCCGACCGTGCTTCACGCTCGCTCTCCAGCGTGCGCTCCCGCATCGCGTTCAGTTGTTCCTCGTGTTCGAGTTCCGTATCAAACGCCAATGGAGGCCTCCTTCAGGATCTCCCTGAGCTCTCTGAGCGAAAGTTCCGGGACAGGAGAAAACTCATACGAACCCATGTAACGATACATGCACGACAAAAGCGCCGCGGCCTCCGGGTGAAGGATCTGCTCCTTGAGGCCCAGAGAAGACACGAGCACCGCGCCGTTCAGGACGCGCGCTTCAAAAAGCTGCGCATAAGGCGCGTCGTCCAGAGGCTGCCGGAGCAGCCGGACGATGGAGCGGAAGCCCTGTGGCAGCCGGAAGGCTGCCTTTCCGGGAATGTTCCGCCAGTTGAGGCCGGAGTAGTTCTCCGTCAGATAGCTTCGGAAAATGGGGTGGCTTCCGTCCACGAAGCGGTTGCCTTCGGTGGACTCGGCCGGAACCCTCGGTGTCAGAAAGACGTTCCCGCCCTCCCGGAGATAAGCGGCTGCGATGTCGTCCAGTTCCTCGGTCTCCAGAACATTTTCCGGACAGACCGGGACGCGGGAGGGATAGACACAGACCGGGTATTCGGCTTCATAGGCGCCGAAACGCAGGGCCAGCGTCATCTCGCGCGCGGTGCGTTCCTCGGGGCTTGCCTCCAGAAGAACGTTGAGTTCGCCGATCTTCCGGATGCGGCCGGGCAATACCGTGCGCCGGTCAAAGGTACGGTCGATCCTGAGATCGCCGTGGGACAGCGTGGCGCGGAACGGATAATTGAGCGGCTTTTTGCCATAGTTCATGACGTAGAGCGGCAGTTTCAGCGTCTCGCCGTAGCTGTAGGCATACTTTTCAAATCCGGCCAGCAGCACGACCGGGCCATAGAAATTCGAGAAGGACTTCGGATCGGCGAATTCGAAACGTTTCGGAACGAAGCAGGCGTTCATGACACCTTCCGGCGGGGTGTTGCGGCCGGGCATGTCCTGAAGCCCCGCGAGCGCGATGCCGGAGATCCTGAGGTCCAGATAATGCTTTTCAATGAGTTCCCGGTAACGGCGGACGGCCGTCTCGCCGGAACTTGCGACATACTTCTGCCAGATGCCCAGAAGGCCCTTCTCTTCGACCGCGTCCCGCTGCGCCAAAAGATTATCCGGGGAGAGCGTACCGGTCAGCATGTCGATCTCGGAGAAGTCCGGCAGCATTTCAAAATGTCCCTGATCCACCGCCAGGATCGGCTTGGTCACGAAAGGCGGCAGCGCTTCCGGATGATCCAGCATGATAAAATCAAAATCCGCCGAGATCACATTTGCGCCAGGGGTAACGAGAAGCCCGGGGGCCTGATCCCGAAGTTCCGAAAGAAGCGCGGACAGGAAGGGATGGGCGCCGGCAGGCTCTTTGAAGCCGTTTCCGAAAGACAGAAAGGCAAATGAAGGATGATGACCGAAGATTCGGACGATCTCCAGCGCTTCCCTTCGGAAATACGACTGCGAGCGTTCCGTCTGATAAGACTCCGGCCCCTGAACGCCCGAAAGTTCAGGCATAAGAAGGATTCCGGCCTCATCTGCGGCTTCGAAGGCCGCGTCGGGCGGACAATGTGTCACAAAGCGGACGAAGTTCACGCCGTAGCTCTTGTATGCCCTGAAGATCTTCTCCCAGGCGGATTTGTCGGTCGGAAGCCAGGCGGTATCGGGATGAACGGCTTCGGAGCTCTCTCCCCTCAGGAAAACGGGCCTGCCGTTCAATGTGAATTTGTGTCCTTCGGAGATCCCAAGCGTACGGATGCCGAAACGGATCGTCTTCACGTCTCCGTTCGAAAGCTCCACCTTGAATTCCTGGAGCGCGCCGTCCCATTCGTCCCAGCGTTTCAGTCCGGGTCTTAAGGCCAGATTGTCAAAGGCCAGTCGGTTGACGCCCTCCGCCAGCACGATCTTTCGGACGACCGGGGCGCTCAGCGCGGGGCTCGTGAGACGTATCGTCAGTTCGGCGGGAAACTCGGCGTTGACTTCGATCCGCGCAGAAAGGCTTCCGCCGTCGCGGAACGAATAATGATCGGTGAACACACGGACGTTTTCCGTGAAGAAATTGTTCTCTTCCCGGAGGCGGACATAACCCAGAAGGCCGTTCCAGTTCGTCTGCGTGTCGTCGGAGGCCATGTTGCCCTCGAGGATCTCGGAAGCCGGGAGGCCTGGAAAACGGTTATCGGACAGGAAGGACACGCGGCGGCCGCCGAAAAGCCTCCCGGTCACTTCAAAGACATGCGGCGTCACGAGTGTTTCCGCACCGTGCCGCGGCACTTCCCTGCCGTCCACAAAGAGGCGCAGCACGCGGGCGCGCTCCACTTCGAGGAAGAGACGCTTCTCGGCGGACTCCATGTAATCCACGGTTCTGGAGAAAAGCACCGGGCCGCGGAAACTGTATTTTCTCGTATAGCGGCTGAGGATCGGCGCCTTGACGGGAGTCTGTTCTTCTTCTTGCGGGAAGAGGTCCTCTTCATCGTCCAGGACACGGTCAAATGCCGTCACGATGGCATCCGGATGCGGAAGCGGCGCGTTAAGAAGCGCCGGGTCATCCGCATGGCCGATGTTGCTTTCGTCCAGGGTTCCCGGCACCTTCATGCGATAACGCGCGCCGTCTCTGGCGGTCACCGTAAAAGTGCCCGCCAGGCTGTAAAATCTTCTCTCCGCTCCGGTCGTATCCGGCATGCTCTCTTCTTTCCGTCCGTCTGAGAGATGATCCTCAGGCCGGTCGTTTCCTCATTCTTATTTCTTCGTAATGTCGGTTCCGAAATACTTTATGGAGATCTCAGAAAGCTCTCCGGACTCTTTCATGGCCGCGATCGCTTTGTTGATCTCAACGATCAGTTTGTCCGACCCGGCTTTGCGGATCGGCAGATGGACCGAACCCATTTCATCATAGACCGCAACGACCTTGATGGGCGTGTCCGGGTGCACCTTCAGATAATCATAGATCGATTCTTCCGCGTTGATAGTCGCGTCGACACGCTTATTGAGAAGCATGTTGACGGTCTCCTCGATGGTATCCACACCGATCACCTGTGCCCCGCACTTCTCGCCGATCTGCATATAGGTGGAGTTCAGCGAATTGGCGGTCTTCTTGCCCTTGAGATCGTTGAAAGACTGGATCTCCGTCTCGTCGTCCCTGACGATCAGAACGGTCTTCACGTAGCCATAGGGTACGGAAAAAGTATACTTTTTCGCACGCTCTTCCGTGTATTCCACACCGTTCGCGATCACGTCGTAGCGGCCGGATTCCAGTCCCGCAAGAAGGCTGTCCCAGTCGGACTCGTAGAATTCTGCCGTGACGCCCAGATATTTTGCGACGCCCTTGGCGACTTCCGTGTCAAAGCCGATCAGTTCATTGGTCGTGAGATCATGATAGTTCCAGGGCGCCCAGGCGCCTTCCAGCGCGATCTTGATCTTTCCGGCCTTCTTGATGTCGGCAAGCTGGTCTTCGGACTTC
>DBVJ01000060.1:0-1214 GCA_002308115.1 Lachnospiraceae bacterium UBA1267 | reverse complement strand
TATGTCTTATGGCGCTTTCGCGTCATCTTGTCAAATCATTGCGCCGTCGGTCTCTTCTTTTCCGGGCTTCTCTTTGAAACCCTGGAGAAACTCTCTGGTCCTCTGCTCTTTGGGATGCTCGAAAATTTCCTCCGGCGTGCCGTCTTCGACCACATAACCGCCTTCCATGAAGATGACACGGTTCGCAACGTTCCGGGCAAAACTCATTTCATGCGTGACAACGAGCATCGTCATGCCTTCTTCCGCAAGTTCCCGGATGACCGCCAGGACTTCCTGCGTGAGTTCCGGATCCAACGCGCTGGTGGGTTCGTCGAAGTAGATGATCTTCGGCTCTGTCACAATCGCACGTGCGATGGCCACCCGCTGCTGCTGACCGCCCGAAAGCTGGTGCGGATAATGTCCTGCCCAGTCTTTGAGACCGACTTTCGTGAGCGCGGCGAGCGCCCGCTCATAGGCCTCCTTCTTGGGCACTTTCCGCGCATAGCGGAGTCCCGCGGCCACATTATCCAGGGCCGTCTTGTTCGAGAACAGGTTGAAGGACTGGAACACAAAGGCCGTCTCCAGACGGATCTTCGCGATCTCCTTCTTCCGGATCTTCTTGAGGTCATAGGTAACGCCGTCAAATGTCAGCGTGCCCTCGTCCGCGCGTGCCAGGAAATTGAGGCAGCGAAGGAACGTGGTCTTCCCGCTTCCGGAGGGGCCGACAAGCGCCGCAACGTCTCCCGGAAGAATCTCCAGCGTGATGCCTCGAAGAACCTGAAGGCCGTCAAATGTTTTTTTGACATTCTCCGCTCTCATGGCTCTCCTCCCGTTGCCCCGGGCATTTCGAGCAGGCGCCCGTACAGTTTCGGCTTCCGCCGCGTGATGTCGATCTTCTTCTCAACCAGACGCTGAATCCATGTCAGCGCCGTGCAGAACAGGAGGTAGACGAGCGCCAGTTCAATGTAAAGCGCAAGCGCTTCATACGCCACGGAGATGATGCGCTGGGTCGAGTAGAACATTTCCGCGACGGCGATGTTGGAGGCCAGAGACATGTCCTTGACCATGCTGATCACCGAGTTCGAGAGGGCCGGGAAAGCCGTCTTGAAGGCCTGCGGGAGCACCACGTGCCACATAATGGACGGGAAGCTCATGCCGACGCAGCGTCCGGCCTCGATCTGCCCTTCCGGCACGGATTCCAGCGCGCCGCGGATCGTCTCCGCGCAGTACGCGCC
>DBVJ01000005.1:4018-13244 GCA_002308115.1 Lachnospiraceae bacterium UBA1267 | reverse complement strand
GGCCTTCTAAGCCGTGGGCCGGGGGTTCGAGTCCCTCCAGGCGCGCCAGTCTTCATGGTGGGTATAGCGTAGTTGGTTAACGCGCCAGATTGTGGCTCTGGAGATCGTGGGTTCGAGTCCCACTATCCACCCTTTGAAGCTCCTTGATCTGCCGGTCATCGGAAGAAGGGAGCTTCAAGGGCAAGTTGGGCCATCGCCAAGCGGTTAAGGCACAGGACTTTGACTCCTGTATACGTTGGTTCAAATCCAACTGGCCCAGTCAGGGCGTTATTTTTTTGCGCCTTGCACCCTCGCCGGGGACAATACGGGGCACTAGCTCAGGCGGTAGAGCACTTGACTTTTAATCAAGTTGTCGGGGGTTCGAATCCCCCGTGCCTCAGGAGAAGAAAAGCGGCTTTCGGAGCCGCTTTTTTGTTTCCCGCAAACTGCCAGGGAAGTCACGTTCATGAACACTGAGCATCTAGGGGAAAACGATATAGCATTTTCCTGAAACCCGTGATAGAATACAAAAATAATGATGAGGGATCATGGCCTCAGGCCTGTCCCGAATGTTTTGAGAGAAATGGAGCATCCTATGAACAAGTTTCCGGCAGATTTTCTCTGGGGCACCGCGACTGCGGCCGCACAGGTAGAAGGCGGATGGAAAGAGGGCGGCAGAACGCCTTCCATCTGGGACGTCGCTTCGAAGGACAAGATCCGCGACAAGAGCGACAACCACGTCGCGGATGATCATTTTCACCGGTATAAGGAAGACGTCCGCCTCATGAAGGCGATCGGCGTCAATTCCTATCGTTTCTCGATTTCCTGGTCTCGCGTGGTGCCGGAAGAGGGGAAGATCAGCGAAGAAGGACTTCAGTTCTATTCGGACCTGGTGGATGAGCTTCTGAAAGCCGGCATTGAACCGCTGGTCACGCTGTATCACTGGGATCTTCCGGTCTGGGTCTATAAAAAGGGCGGCTGGCTCAACGAGGAGACCGCAGAACTGTTCCGCTTCTATACCAGGGCTGTCGTGGAAAAACTTTCCGACAGGGTGCAGTGGTGGATGCCGCTCAACGAGCCGCAGATCTTCATCGTGCTCGGTCATCTTCTGGGTACGCACGCGCCCTTTAAAAAGCAGCCGTTTAAAGCGCCGGAACTCACGAAAAATGTGCTTCTGGCCTTCCACGCGGCGGCGGAGGAGATCCGCGCCCATGCGAAGAAAACGCCGAAGGTCGGCATTGCCATGGCGACCGGCTGCTACATTCCGAAGGATGATTCCGAAGAGGCTTTCAACGAAGCTTACGAGAAGTCCTTCAACTATATGAACGGACGGCTCATGAATGCCTGGTGGGCAGATCCGTTGATCCTCGGGAAGAAAGTAAAGCAGTTCGGCGTCTTCCAGCTGAAGGACGAAGATGTTTCGCGTGTCCATACGAAGCTGGACTTCATCGGACTGAACGTCTATCAGCCCTATCCGGACAAGGGATGGGCGAACAAGAAAGCCAAGGATCTGCCGGAGGATAGAGTGACCATGCTGGGCTGGCCGATCGACGGCCGCTGCCTGTCTTATTCGCTGAGGTTCTTCTGGAAGCGCTACCAGCTGCCGCTTATGGTTTCGGAAAACGGCATGGCGGACGAGATGACGCCTTCCCGCGACAGCAGAGTACACGACGTGAAGCGCATCCGTTTCATGGACGAATACATCGGCGAGATGAAGAAGGCCATGGACGAAGGCGTCCCGGTTCTGGGCTATCAGTACTGGTCGCTTCTGGACAACTTTGAATGGGCGGAAGGCTATGTGCCGCGCTTTGGGCTCATTTACGTCGATTACAACACGCTTACGAGAACGCTGAAAGATTCCGCGTATTTCTACAAAGAGCTCATTGAAAACCTGACGGAAGGCCGTGAATCCACGCCGATGGAAGAACTGCCCGAGTCCGAACCGGTCCCGGCGCGTCCGGAGACCGACACGCTTGTTTTAGAGAAAAATGTTACAAGAAAGTCTGCCGGGCCGAAAGGACCGGAGGCAGAGCTCAAATGATCGAAGTCAGAGAAGTAAGAAGCAAAAAAGAACAGAGACAATTTGTCGAGTTTCCTGTCCGTTTATACAAAGACAACCCATGTTTCGTCCCGCCGCTCTATATGGACGAGATGAAAATGTTCCGCAGCGACTTCGTGTACAACGACACCTGCGAGAGCATTTTCTACAATGCCTATGAGGACGGGAAAATGGTCGGCCGGATCGCCGGCATCATCCAGCGGGCGGCCAACGAGAAGAACCACGAGAAGCGGGTGCGTTTCTCGCGCCTCGACGGCATCGACGACCCGGAGGTGTTCAAAGCACTGCTTACGGCGGTCGAAAACTGGGCCCGCGAAAAGGGCATGGATACGGTCGTCGGGCCGCTGAGTTTCTCCGATCTGGAGCGTGAAGGCCTTCTCATCGAAGGCTTCGACCAGCCGTCCACCTTTGAAGAACAGTACAACGCTCCATACTATCAGAAACACATCGAAGCCTTAGGCTACGAGAAAGAAGTGGACTGGACGGAGTGCAGGCTCTACGCGCCGAAAGAAGAAGACCCCACGCTCAAAAAGAGCTGCGACTTCATCATGAAGCGCTACAAGCTTCACTTCGGAGAGGCAAAGAACGCCAACGATTTTCTCCGGAAATACGCGGACGGCTTCTTTGAGATCCTGGATCATTCCTACGAGGACGTCTACGGCACCGTGCCTTTTACACCGGGCATGAAGAAGCTGATGATCGACAATTTCCGTCTGATCATCGACATGGAGCACGTATTTGTCATTCAGGACGAGAATGACCGGATCGTCTGTTTCGCCATCTGTTTTCCCGGGATCGGCGAGCCGGTACGCAAGTCGAAAGGCCATTTGACGCCTCTTTGCATCGCACGGATCCTTCGCCTGAAGAAACACGCGAGAGTGGTGGATCTGGGGCTCATCGGTGTGGAGAAAGACTGGCTGAACCGCGGCGTTCCGCTCATTTTCGTGAACATGATGGCGGAAGCGCTGAAGGCCGGAAAATACGACGTTCTGGAAACCAATCTGAACCTCGAGGACAACTTCGCGGTCCGTAACATGTGGAAGCATCTCAATGCGGTGGAAAACAAGCGCAGAAGAGCGTTTGTGAAGAAGATACAAGAATCCTGAAGGAGGAAGACATGCTGAATTATGACGAAATGAAGCTGTATGACCCGGAGATCGCGGAGGCGATGGAGGCCGAGCTTCGGCGCGAACGGAACAACATCGAACTGATCGCGAGCGAGAACATCGTTTCGCCCGGCGTTCTGGCGGCCATGGGCTCCGTTCTGACCAATAAATATGCGGAGGGCCTGCCGGCCCATCGTTATTACGGCGGCTGCGAATGTGTCGACGTGGTCGAGAATCTGGCCATCGAACGCGCCAAACAGCTTTTCGGCGCAGAGGCGGCAAATGTACAGCCGCATTCCGGCGCAAACGCGAACCTGGCGGCATTTTTCGCTTTCCTTCAGCCCGGCGATACGGTCATGGGCATGAATCTAAGCTGCGGTGGACATCTTTCCCATGGCTCGCCCGTCAACATTTCCGGCAAATGGTTCAACGTCATTCCTTACGGTCTGGATCCTGAAACTGAGCGCATCGACTACAATGAGATGAGAAGACTGGCTCTTCTGAACCATCCGAAGCTCATCGTCATCGGCGCGAGCGCGTATCCGAGATTCATCGATTACAAGCTTTGCCGCGAAATCTGCGACGAAGCCGGCGCGATCATGATGGTCGATATGGCACATGTCGCCGGCCTGGTTGCCGCCGGCGTCCATCCGTCACCGGTCCCGTACGCGGACGTCGTGACCACCACGACCCACAAGACCCTCCGCGGTCCGAGAGGCGGCCTCATCCTCATGAAAGAAGAGCATGCGAAGGCCATCAACTCCGCGGTCTTCCCCGGAACGCAGGGCGGCCCCTTGGAGCACATCATCGCAGCGAAGGCTGTCGCGCTTCATGAAGCCCTGAGCCCCGAGTTCAAGGCCTATCAGGAAAATGTCGTGAAGAACGCGAAAGTGTTGGAAGAGGAACTCCGCGCACGCGACATCGACATGGTCACCGGCGGAACGGACAACCATTTGCTGCTTCTGAAACTCACGAAGGAAGGCATCACCGGCCGGAAACTCGAACGCCGCCTGGACGCCGTGGGCATCACCGCCAACAAGAACGGCATCCCGAACGACCCCGAGAAGCCGACCGTCACCTCCGGTCTCCGCATCGGTACGCCGGCCGT
The DNA here is from genome assembly GCA_002308115.1 of Lachnospiraceae bacterium UBA1267. Classification (GTDB taxonomy): domain Bacteria; phylum Bacillota; class Clostridia; order Lachnospirales; family Lachnospiraceae; genus UBA1267. The sequence goes on along the minus strand of DBVJ01000005.1, from coordinate 8,992 downwards.
CACGACCCGCGGATTCGGGCCGGAAGAGATGAAGCTCGTCGCCGGCTGGATCGAAGACTGCATCCGGAATTATCCGGACTGCAAGGAGCGCGTAGCCGCGGAAGTCACCGCCCTCACCGACCGCTTCCCGATCTATAGTTAAGATATCAGGGATGGTATTTATACGTAGAATCAGTATCTGCGAGTAGCAGATGGATGGAATACTTATTTATGATACATAAATTACAGCGGATATACGTACTTATATAAGTTTGGCTGGGCGTTTGTTTGGTCATTAGGAATGCGAAAACGAAAACAAAGAAGAAATGGTGGCTCGTTCCGATAATTTCCGGAGCTGTTCTGATAATAGTCATTACTATCATCGCAATCGTGGCCAGTCACCGATGGAGGCCGCTTAAGGATGCGCCAGAATGGTCATGGATGAAAGAATCCTCCGTACAAAAAATCCGGTTGCGTGAATATCCCACATCTCCCTTTTGGGCAATTTCAGAAGATGACGACCTGATTCAGTCATGGACAGATTTCTTGGACGGCGCAGAAATAAAATGGAAAGGGTTTTCCATTCAGATACTGCCTGAACAAGGCGGCGGAGCGGCAGTAATCGAGCTATTTACCGATAAAGACTGCTATTCCGTTGCGGTTTTCAGACGTGACGGAGAAGACTACATTGTGAAAGATCACATTATCTATGCAGTTAACGGAAATGCGCTTAGGCTCTTTGAACAGACATTCAGCGAAATCTTGAACCGTGGAGGCGCAGCAACTCCGTGGGACTGATTCTTCAGAAATGTATTGACAATTATTAGATTCGTGATATTATGCACCTGTTATCTGCATTTCAGACGGATGGGAGGTGAAAAGTATGTCGTTAGTGACCGTGAAAGAGAACGAGACCCTTGAGAACGCGCTGAGGCGTTTCAAGAGGAATTGCGCGAAAGCGGGCATCCAGCAGGAGATCCGCAAGCGTGAAGCGTACGAGAAGCCTTCCGTCAAGCGTAAGAAGAAATCCGAAGCTGCGAGAAAGCGTAAGTACAATTAAACCAATGAGGCCGGGCGATGAGCCCGGCCTTTTTCATGCCTGGGGAAAAGACCGTTATTCTGTTTTTGAAAAAATAGTGCAAAATATACAGAATTATGTTAAAATCTTATCGCTCGTATTCTGGTCACATTTTGAATGGAGTTTGAATGGAAACAAGAGTCTTTGACAGATTTAAGGCGCCGAAAGACTGGCGCAGCATTTTCGGAGCGAATGACAAGTACCTTCGTTCCATCGAGAAAAACTACGGCGTGAACGTCGTGTTCAGGGACGGAGACCTGAAGCTTATGGGCGAACCGGAAGCACTGGACAAAGTGGAGAAGGTGCTTTTGACGCTCATCGATATGGAGAAGCGGGGCAATATGGCAGACGAACAGAAAGTGAATTACGTGATGAGCCTCGATCAGGAGACCATGAATGAAGACATGGGCACGCTGGACCGGGACGTGATCTGCCATACGATCCAGGGAAAGCCGGTCAAACCGAAGACCCTGGGACAGAAACGCTACGCGGACGCGCTCCGGAAGCAGATGGTCGTGTTCGGCATCGGCCCTGCAGGCACCGGCAAGACCTATCTTGCCATCGCCATGGCAGTCCAGGCATTCAAGAACCAGGAGGTCGGACGTATCATCCTGACCCGCCCCGCAATCGAAGCAGGAGAGCGGCTCGGTTATCTTCCGGGCGACCTGCAGGCCAAGATCGACCCGTACCTCCGGCCGCTGTACGACGCACTCTACCAGATCATGGGCGCGGAGAATTTCCAGCACCATCTGGAGCGCGGCGAGATCGAAGTCGCGCCTCTTGCCTATATGCGCGGCCGTACGCTCGACAACGCGTACATTATCCTGGACGAAGCCCAGAATACCACGCCTGCCCAGATGAAAATGTTCCTGACACGCATCGGCTTCCATTCGCGTTGCGTGGTTACCGGCGACCGCACCCAGAAGGACCTTCCGCGCGGAACGGAATCCGGCCTGGACGTCGCGATGCGTATTCTCCGGGGAATTGATGAGATCAGTTTCATTGAGCTGACGCACAAAGACGTCGTCAGGCATCCGTTGGTCCAGAAGATCGTGGAAGCCTACGAGAAATACGACGCGAAAGCGAAAGAGAAAATGGAACAGGCAGCCCGTTACGGCTACGGACGCAGGGGCAATAAAGGACCCCGCCCGGAAGGGCAAAGAGACGGCCGTCCGTATCAGAAAGAAGACAGAGGCGAGAAGAATTGACCATCGAATTGGACAATGAAACAGGCATAAGCTTTGACTTTGACTGGGAGGAGACCGTCAGAAAGACCGTGCTCAGCGCACTGGACTACGAGGACTGTCCCTACGAGTGTGAAGTCAGTGTGCTTCTGACAGACGATCAGGGTATCCAGGAAGTGAACCGTGAGATGCGCGGCATCGACAGACCGACCGACGTGCTTTCCTTTCCTTCAGCGGAGTATGAAAGGCCGGCGGATTTCGACGGGCTGGAAGAGCAGGATGTGTTCAATCCGGAGACCGGAGAATACATGATCGGCGACATTCTGATCTCCGCAGAGAAAGTCAAGAGCCAGGCGCAGGAATACGGCCACAGTGAAATCAGGGAACTGGCTTTCCTCACGGCACATTCGATGCTGCATCTCATGGGTTATGACCATGAGGATGAGGAAGAGCGCAGGATCATGGAAGAACGCCAGGAAGCAATATTACAGCGGATCGGCATCACGAGAGAGTGAGCAATAATCATGAAACAGGAAGTCAACACACAGGAAGAAAGACGCGGGAAAGGCCAGTCTGATTTCCTCCTTCAGGGAGGGATCCTCGCACTGGCAAGTTTCGTCGTACGCCTCATCGGCATGATCTACCGGATCCCGATGGTCAACATCATCGGGTCGGAGGGCAACGGCTATTATTCGAACGCCTTTTCTGTCTATAACATTCTTTTGCTTTTAAGTTCCTACAGTCTGCCCTTGGCGGTATCCCGGATGATTTCCGTGCGCGTTGCCCATGGCAAATGGAAAGAGACGAAGCGGATCACCGTCGTCGCGATCATTTTCGCGGCAGTCGTCGGAACGGTGTTCGGACTTCTGACCTTCTTCCTTTCGGACTTCTTCTGCACGACGCTTCTTCGGAGCCCGTTGAGCTCGATCGCATTGAAAATGCTGGCCCCGACCGTAGCCATCGTCGCTTTCCTGGGCGTCTTCAGAGGCTTCTTCCAAGGCCTTCAGACCATGATCCCGACGGCGGTTTCACAGATCATCGAGCAGATCATCAACGCGATCTTCTCGGTCGTCATGGCGGCTGTTCTGGCTGCATACGGCGCACGTATCGTTGCGGAAACCGGACAGATCGGATGGAAGGGCGCCTGGGGCGCCGCGGGCGGTACGATCGGTACCGGCGCGGGGGCGCTTGCGGCACTCATTTTCCTTGTTGTTCTGTTCTTCAGTTATCGGAAAACGCTGGAACAGAGGGTAAGAAAGGATCCTTCGAAGAAGATCGCATCCCAATGGAAACTGTTGTCCATTCTTTCTCTGACCGCCGTTCCGATCATTCTGTCCACGGCGACATACAATGCGATCGACATCATCGACGCGGCGCTTTTCAACCATGCGAGCGGCATGAAAGGACTCACGGTCGACGTCTATACCGCCACATGGGGTGATTACAATTCTGCGTATCTCTTGCTGGTCCATCTGCCTGTTGCGCTGGCGAGCGCGATCGGCTCCGCGCTGGTGCCTGCGCTTGCAGCCGCCTATTCCAGACAGGACCACGAAGAAGTCATGAAGAAGATCGAACTCGCGATCCGCGTGACGCTTCTCATCGCCATTCCCTGTGCCTTCGGCTATATGGCCATCGGCGGCAATCTTGCGAAGCTCCTGTTCCCGGGCATCTCGGACGAAGCACAGACCTATCTGGCTGCCGGCGGTCTCGCCGTGGCTTTCCATTCGCTGGCCACGGTGACCAATGCGATCTTACAGGGCCTGAACCGTATGCGCAGACCGATGATCCATTCCTTCATCAGTCTCGCGGGGCACGTGCTTCTTCTGGTCCTGATGCTCTTTGTGTTTAAGATGGGCATCTTTGCCGTGATCATCTGCTATATGATCTTCAGCCTGGTGATCGCCGTTCTCAACATTCTTGCGATCAAGAAACTGACGGGTTACAGACTCAACCCGAAGTTCTCGATCCTGATGCCGGTGATCGTGTCGGCGGTGGTCGTCGTGATCTGCCTCGGAGTGGCATTCATTTTCTCGAGATTCCTTTCAGGACGTATCATGAATCTTCTGATCGTTCTGGTCTCTCTGATCCTGGGGATCGCTGTGTATCTCGCAGGCATCCTTCTGACCGGCTGCCTTAGGAAAGCACAGGTTCTGGAACTTCCCTTCGGGAAGAAAATGGTGAAACTGTTTACCAAACTTCGTCTTCTGCATGAGTAAGAGAGGAGAAGTGCAATGAAGGTCCTGGTGATCGGAGGCGGAGCGTCGGGCATGATGGCGGCTGTCACGGCGGCCGATAAGGGCGCGGCCGTAACGCTTCTTGAGAAAAAAGAACAGCTCGGGAAGAAGATCCTGGTGACCGGAAACGGCAAATGCAATTACGGGAATCTTCTGACCGGTCCTTCAGATTACAGGGGCCATGACCGGGCGCTGATCCGCTCTGTTCTGAAAGCTTATCCGGTGGAGAAAAGCATCGACTGGTTTGAGTCTTCCGGTATGCTTTCGATGTCCAGAAGAGAATACCTCTACCCGGCGTCGCAGAATGCCGCGACAGTGGTCACGATCCTGAAAAGACGTCTTAGGGAAGCCGGCGTGGAAGTCGTTACGGACTGCTATGTGTCCAGAATTTCGGAAATTTCCGAAGCAGGAACAGGTTTTAAGGCCTTCACTTCGCGCGGCGAGTTTACGGCGGACAAACTGATCCTTGCTTGCGGATCGGAAGCCGGCGTCACCGGGA
>DBVJ01000005.1:0-3996 GCA_002308115.1 Lachnospiraceae bacterium UBA1267 | reverse complement strand
GGCCATTACGTCTATCCGGCGCTTCCTGCGCTGGTCCCGCTTTTCTCGGACAGCGGGCTTGAGAGCATCTGGGACGGCGTGAGAGTCATCGCTGCCGTCACATACCGGGAGAACCGCGAGGAAGGCGAGATCCAGCTCACAAAGAAAGGCATTTCCGGGATTCCGGTCTTCCAGCTGAGCCGCTACATTGCGGAAGACCTGCGCCTGCGGCCGGCCTTTGTGACGATCGACTTCCTCCCGAATTACGAAGAGGAAGCGCTGATCGGCTATCTCACGGAGCTTAAGGGCACAAAGCGGGCGGAACAGGACGGCTACGAAGTGCTGACCGGATGGCTTCCCAAGAAGCTTGCGGAAGCATTTTCCAGACAGGACAGCACCTTCTTACGGAAGAAGACCGGAGACTATTCGGAAGCCGATGCCGGAAAACTGGTCGGCATGGTGAAAGACTTCCGGCTTCGCATTACAGGAACCGACGACCTTCGGGCCGCCCAGACCATTACGGGCGGAGCGGATACGACCGAGTTTTCCGCACAGCTGGAATCCCTTCTCGTGCCAGGGCTTTACGTGACCGGTGAGCTTCTGGACGTGGACGGACGATGCGGAGGCTACAATCTGCATTTTGCGTTTGCCACAGGTTACATCGCGGGCATGAACGCCGCCGGATGAGAAAGGATACGGCCATGAGCATTTTGCGCCATGTTAAGATCGAAGAGCGGAACCGTCTTCAGGGCAGGGAAGAGAAGAACAAGGCCATCTATGACCGATTCTTTCAGACCTTCCCGGATCCAGGCCGCGTCTTCATCTATGTGGACTTCAGAGCCGAAGTGGAGACCCGTAAGATCATCGAGACTCTTCTTGAGCGTGACATCCCGGTCGCGGCGCCGAAAATGTTCGGCCTGGATCTGGGTTTCTTCCGCATCCGGTCTCTTCGGCTTCTTCGTCCGAACGCAAACGGTATTCTGGAGCCGGACGTTCCGGACAAACTGATCATTCAGGATCCTAAGAATCAGACGCTTCTGGACTATGGCTTCATGGTGCCGGACCAGCCCGGCGACCTCATGATCCTTCCGGGCGTCGCATTTGACACAGTCGGCACACGCATGGGCTACGGACTGGGCTGCTATGACCGCTATCTCAAAGAGCACCCCTGCCTGACCTGCGCGTTATCCTATGAGATGCAGATCCAGAGTGAACCGATGGTCCGGAAGGCTTCGGACATCCCCTATGACCTTCTCATCTCCGAGAAGCGCCTCATTGACCTCAGGTGATCCATGAAGATCCGTTTTCTCACAGTCGGTAAATGCAAAGAAGCCTATTTACGGGACGCCGCTTCGGAGTATCTGAAGCGGCTTTCCCGCTTTGCGGAGGTCACCGTCACCGAGGTCCAGGACGAGAAGACCCAGGACGGCGCGTCCGATGCGGAAAATGAGCGCGTGAAAGCCCTGGAAGGCGCACGCCTCATGAAACTGATCCGCGACAGGGACTATGTGATCGCCCTCGCGATCGACGGCAAAGCCTACGACAGCACCGGCATGGCGGAACATCTCAAAAGGCTCATGACGGAAGGGAAGAGTGATCTGGCTTTTGTGATCGGCGGCTCGCTCGGCCTTTCGAAAGAAGTGCTTCTGAGGGCAGACGAACACTGGTCCTATTCGAGACTGACCTTTCCGCATATGCTGATGCGCGTGATCGCGCTGGAACAGCTGTACCGGTCTTTCAAGATCATTTCCGGAGAACCTTACCACAAATGAACGAAGAGCTGATCGCCTACTACGGCAAATACAACGAAGACAAAAGACTCACGACGCCTTACGGCCGGGTCGAATACCTGACGACACTGAGGTATATCGACCGCTTCAGTGCGGGACGGACGAACCTTGCCGTCCTGGAGGCGGGCGCGGCGACCGGCCGTTACTCGCTGGAACTGGCACGGCGGGGACATGACGTCACGGCGGTGGATCTGGTGCGTTATAACATCGGCATCCTGAAACAGAAAGCCGGCCGCGAAGGACTTCTTGAGCACGTGAAAGCCTACGTGGGCGACGCACGGAAGCTGAAGAAGGTGACCGACTCCTCACAGGATCTCGTCCTGATCTTCGGGCCGTTGTACCATGTGTTCTCGGAGGAAGACAAAGTGGCCATCCTGAAGGAAGGCGCGCGTGTTCTGAAGCCGGGCGGAAAGCTGTTCGCCGCTTACATCATGAATGAGTTTGCCGTGGTGACGTACGGATTTCATGAAGGCCATATTCTGGAGTCCGAAATGAGAGGCAAACTGGATGAAGATTTCCATGTGCGTAATTCCGAAGAAGACCTGTTCTCCTTTGACCGGCTGGAGGATCTGGAGCGTTACAGGAAGGCTGCGGGTTTACGGCGTGTGATGACCGTCGCCCAGGACGGTCCGGTCAACTATATGCGGGAAGACTTCAAGAACATGACGGATGACGTGTTTCAGGAGTTTTTGCGTTATCACTGGTCTGTCTGTGAGAGGAAGGAACTTCTGGGCGCTTCCTGCCATGTGCTGGACATTCTGGAGAAGCGGCCCTTTGCCGGAAAACCCATTCTGATTGCTTGAGGTCCCATATGCCGCCGTTTGTCAAGATCCTACTCATTGTTCTCGGAGCGCTGGTCTTTCTGGCGCTGATCGCCGTCTTATTTCTTGCGCTCGTCGCGTTTCAGCTTTTGTTTGACCGGGAGCCCCCGGAATACGTCAAGTTCTTTCTGAAAGGCTTCATGGGCTTCAAAACCGGAGAGGAAGAGATCGAAGAGGCCGAGCCCGGTTCGCCGCTCTATGAACATGTACGCTACATTGATTCCTGTGAAAAAGAGACACTCAAAGCATATTCGTTTGACGGACTGAAACTCATCGGCACACTGGTCAAGGGAGATCCGGACAGCAAACGTATCGTCGTATTTATTCACGGTTTTCACGGTCATTACATCACCAACTCCGTCGGCATGCTGGAATTCTTCCATGACGCAGGCTATCATGTGCTTCTCATCCACGCCCGCGGCATGAACGATTCCGAAGGAAAGCGGCTTGGTTTCGGGTGGCTTGACCGGCGCGACGTGATCACCTGGGTCCGGAAAATGGTCCGGTATTTCGGGGAAGATGCCGAGATCATCATCGAAGGGGTGTCCATGGGCGGCGCGGCCGTTATGATGGCTAGCGGAGAAGAAGACCTTCCGAAACAGGTTCTGGCCTGCGTGGAGGACTGTGGTTTCTCTTCGGTGGAAGAAGAATTCCGCCACACCTATCCGCCTTTTCTCAAGTGGACTTATCCTGTGGTTGCGCCCGTCGTGAATCTGTATTCCCTGATGATCAATCATTTTTCGATTTACAAGGCTTCTTCGGTCGAACAGCTGAAGAAAACCAGACTTCCGGTATTCTTCCTGCACGGGGCGGAAGATGATTTCGTTCCGACCAAAATGGTCTACGAATGCTATGAGGCCTGCCCGAACGAGAAGGAGATCATGGTCGTTCCCGGAGCTGGACACGGCATGGCCTCCGGTACCGATCCAGAGGGCTGCAAGGAAAGACTCCGCGCCTTTCTCACAAAGACGCTGGGCAGTTTCTGAAACAGGCCGTCATTTTCGATTTATTTTGAAGAAATTCCCATGGAAAATGTCCGATTTTCCTTGCGAAACACTTGCATTTTCCCAACAGTTATGCTATTTTTCAAAAGTTGCCATTAAAACGCGTTCCGACGTGCCTGTTGGTTCCGAAAGGTCATGGGCCGGATGAAGAACGCGCAAGAAAAAAACCAACAAGAAGGAGAGTAAAAACATGGCAGTCGTATCAATGAAGAAACTCCTCGAAGCCGGCGTCCATTTCGGACACAAGGTTTCCCGGTGGAACCCCAAGATGGCCCCGTACATCTTCATGGAGAGAAACGGGATCCACATCATCGACCTTCAGAAGACCGTCGGTATGGTCGACACCGCTTACAAGGCAGTTGCCGACATCACCCGTCAGGGCGGCACGATCCTGTTCGTCGG
>DBVJ01000105.1:4983-5117 GCA_002308115.1 Lachnospiraceae bacterium UBA1267 | reverse complement strand
ACCAGACAGCTCTTCGTCAGTTCCTTGCCGCCGTGCAGGACTCTGTGGCCGACAGCCGTGATCTCGCTCACGTCGGAAATCACACCGCAGACCGGATCCAGAAGCGCGTCGAGAACCAGTTCCACCGCTCTCTT
>DBVJ01000105.1:197-4968 GCA_002308115.1 Lachnospiraceae bacterium UBA1267 | reverse complement strand
TTGCCGGTCGGCTTGTGGGTCAGCACGCTCCCTTCGATGCCGATGCGCTCGCAGATGCCCTTCGCGAGGACTTCTTCCCCGTTCATGTCCATCAGCTGATACTTGAGGGACGAGCTGCCGCAGTTCATGACCAGAATCTTCATTTTCCCTGTTCCTCCATTAATGATCTGTCAAAATGATCTGTCGTTTCTATCTCAGGATCCACTTTATGGATACTCCGCCGCGATGTTGGGATGCGCCGCCATATAGTCCGCCACGCGTTGGACAAAGGCCTCGTATCGGGCCGGATTGTCCGCCCAGTCTTTGGGACAGGCCTTTCCGCTGCAGTCGTAATGTCTCAGGATCGTGTCCGTATTGGCCGGAAGGCCGTAAGACTGGAGAAGCCACCCGGTCAGCTTCACCAGCGAATCTTCCGTCATGCTCGTAAACTCGCCCGCGTCGTTGTAATGGCTGTTCTCGATGGAGATCGCGTCCCAGTTGTGGTTCGGTCTTCCGGAACTTGCCGAGACTCCCTGGGCATAAGCCACTTCGTTGAGCGGCACGCACTGAATGATCTCGCCATATAGACCGATGATGAAATGCGAACTCACCTGCCGTCCGTCATAGACCGGGCTGTCCGGAGGCGTCGCAAAATAATCCCGGTTGTCTTTCGCCGATGAAAGCGTGTTGCCCACATAATGGATGACCACGTGCTTTATGGGGTTGATCACCAGGCCGGGCCTGTGGGCGCCGTCCACCGGGATCAGGTCCTGGACCACCCAGGACGGCATCGTAATGCCGCTCTGCACCGCAACGGACGCTCCCTGCTGAAGCGGTCTGTACGGCGGCAGCTGCACACCGTTATAGATCATCCCCTGAGCCTCTGTGGGTCCCTCCGTCGGAGGCTCCGTCGCCGGCGGATCGGTCGGTTCAGTCTGGGGAACCGGTTCCGTCGTCACGTCCGGAAGCCTGGTGGGTACGGTAAACTCCGTTTCTCGGCTGGCTTTTGTCGTGTCTTCCGTCGCGTCGGTCACGAACTCCGTCGTATTCTTTGGCGTGCTTTCCTGAGACTCCGAGGGACTCGGTTTCTTGTCGTCTCCGGTGCACTTTCGGACCACGATGATGATCACGATGGTTGCTATGACAAAGAGCGCGATGAGGATGATCTCCCGGATCAGCTGGTTCCGCTTTCTCTTCTTGCGGAGTTCTGCCTGTCTGGCGCTCCTTTTTTTATGCAGATAACCGTCTTCGTAGCTGAGTTCTTCCTCAAGTTCCATCAATTCCGCGAAATCAGCTTCGTCGGTCTCTTCGTTTTTCCGCCTCCGGTCGCTCATGCTGCCCTCTGGGTCCTCTTCGGAAAAGGATTTACTTTTCCTCTATTATGTAATAAAATGGCCAAAAGCCGGGTATTATTATACCCAAGGCCAGGACAAATGTAAAGATGAAAGACAAGATCATCCATTCCAAACTGATACAGTGGATCTCGGGCTGGAAAATCTCGAAGAAACTTCGGGAGCATCCGTTCTTTTCCAAGTTCTTTAACTACGAATTCATCTCCTATCTCGTAGTCGGCGTTCTGACGACCGTCGTGAACTACGTGATCTTCTGGATCTGCTCGTATCTTCTCGACATGTCGACCGTGCCGGCAAACACGGTCGCCTTCATCATTGCCGTCACCTTCGCCTATGTCGCGAACAAGATCTTTGTATTTGACAGTCCTTCCTGGAAGTTCAGGGTCATCTGGAAGGAGTTTGCCGCTTTCATCTTATCCAGGCTTCTCTCCTGGGGAATCGAGACGTTGTTCCTCTGGGTCACCATCGATCTTCTTCACTGGCCGAAGTTCCTCATGAAGGTGATCGCCAGCATTTTCGTCATCATTGTCAACTTTTTCACCAGCCGGTTCAGTTTCAGAACTGCAGGCAGACTCGGAAAGAAGAAAGAGAACGCATCCGCTTCTTCCCCCGATCCGGAACATGAAACTGAGGAAGGGTCTTCAACATGACTACAACGAAGCGCAAATTCAGCTGGACAAACGCAGGGCCGTACATCTGTGCATTTTTCATTCCGGTCCTCGTCATGCTCGTGGTCTTTATCGAGCGCGGCATCTGGCCTTTCGGCAACCGCTGTTTCCTTTGCACGGACCTCTACCACCAGATGGCACCTTTCCATAAGGAGCTTCAGTGGAAACTGACGACCGGCGGGTCGCTTTTATATTCCTGGAACATCGGCGCGGGCACCAATTTCTGGACCCTCTCCGCTTATTACAATGCCAGTCCCTGGACCTTCCTTGTGGGGCTCTGGCCGGAAGACTACGTCATCGAATTCATCACCTGGTCCGCCGTTTTCAAGATCGCTCTCTCCTCCCTCACGATGGCTTATTATCTCAATAAGCGTCAGGGCCGGAAAGGCGTCGAGGGCTATGCCGGCGCCTTCATCGGCGGCTTCTATGCGCTGTGCGGCTGGATGGCGGCATACAGCTGGGTCGTCATGTGGCTGGACTGCATCTGGCTCTTCCCGCTGGTGATCCTCGGACTCGAGCGCCTCGTCAAGGAGAACAAGGGCCTCTTGTACGCCGTATCCCTCTCCGCGACGATCTTCTGCAATTACTACATCGGCATCATCATCTGCATGGGCGTGGCGGTCTACTGCTTCTTCCTTCTGGGCACAGAGCGGAAGATCTTCCACGAGTTCGGCATCAAACTGCTTAAATTCATCTTCTATACCTGCCTGGCCGTGGCCGGCGCGGCGGTGATCCTGATCCCGTACATCCGCTACTTCAACATGACCTGGTCCGCGGAATCGACCTTCACCTGGAGGTGGTACAGCTACTTCCCGGTCATCGACATGCTGTCCCGCATGCTGATCAACGTGGAGGTCCACAAAGGACTGGATCACTGGCCGAACATTTTCATGGGCATGTCGGTGTTCATGCTGATCCCGCTCTACTATCTGAATAAAAAGATCACGCTCCGGGAGAAGATCGGCTATACCATCGTCGTCCTCTTCTTCTGGTTCAGTTTCTCGACACGCGCGATGGATTACATCTGGCACGTCTTCCACATTCCGAACTCTCTGCCCTGCCGTCAGTCCTTCATTTTCGTCTTCATCATGCTGACGATGAGCTACCGGGGCCTGGTCGGACTGAAAGACCGCACCTACCGGGAGATCGGCATCGTCATGCTCCTCGCGCTGGGTTTCGTCTTCCTGGCGGAGAAACTGGAGACCAACACGGAGGTCTTCACGAACTATGTTTTCTACGTCAGCGCCCTCTTCATCATCGTCTATGCCATCGTGTTCTACGGCATCCGGCGCGGGCGCATCTATAAAGACATCCTGATCATCATCCTCATTGCGGTCTGCATCATCGAAAATGTGGTCAACACCTCCGTCACTTCCGTCCCGACGGTCGGCCGGAACGACTACATCGAGTACGACGACGGCATCAACGCTGCCATGGATCTCATCCGTGAAAAGGAAGGGCCGGACAGCTTCTACCGTGCGGAAAAGGCACAGCTCAGGACGAAAAATGACGGCGCGTGGCTTCATTTTCCGTCCATCTCGACCTTCTCTTCCGTGGCAAACGTCCACCTGACCGACTTCTACACCACGATCGGCCTGGAGTCCTCCGCAAATGCCTACGGCTCCTACGGACAGACTTTCCTGACCAACATGCTGATGAGTGTCAAATACACCATCGCGCAGCGGAAGCTGCCTGACAGCGATCTGTATTCCCTGACCTACACGAACGGCACGAACGTCTGGGTCTATGAGAACAAATACACGCTTCCCGTCGGTTATGTTTTCTCCGATCCGAACGTCATCTATTCCTGGCTGGACACCTCTTCGACGCCGTTGGAAAATCAGAACGCGCTGGTCCGGAACCTTCTGGGCTATGAGACGCTCTTCGTGGACGTCACACCGCGTTACACCGGCTCCACGACGATCAATCTCACCGTGCAGGAAGACGGTTTCTACTACGCCTATGCAACGACCACCGGTCCGAAGAGCATCCGCGTCTCCAACCCGGAGACCGGCCTCAACCGGAACTTCACAAGTCTGAACCGAAGCTTCACGATGGAGCTTGGCTGGTGCAGGGCAGGCGACATCCTGACTTTCTCCAATACCGAAGAAAACTCCACGAAAAATGTCGCGGTCACGCTGTACCGCATGGACGAGGAAGTACTGAAAGACTTCTATGACAAAGCGAATCAGGCGCCTTTCGTGGTGGAGCATTTTGAAGACACGAAGATCACCGGCTACGTCGAAGTGCCTCAGGGCGGCGGTCTTCTCTTCACGACCATCGCCGCCGAAGAAGGCTGGGAAGTCTTTGTGGATGGCCAGAAGGTCGATTATCAGACACTGAAGAAAACCTACATCGGCCATTTCCTGAATGCGGGCCGTCATGAGATCGAATTCCGCTATCACGTTCCGATGCTCCTGCCGTCCGCCATCATTTCCATCGTGGCCTGGCTCATCATGCTTCTCATCGGCCTTCTGCCGTTCCTCAAAAAGGCGGCGGACAAGCGGCGCATCAAGAGAGCCGCCGCTGCGGCAGGCGTTCCGGCCATCGTTGAAACCGACGCGTTGGAAAATGTCTGGGCTTCGAATGAACTCTCGGGCGCGGAAGGCACACAGGACGTGTCCGTAGAGGGAGAAACGACTCCTAAGGAGAATCCGGAAGCCGAGGACGCCCCCATCGAAGAAACTTCCGCCGGGACCGAACCGGCTGAAGAACCTTCTGCTGAAGATGCGCCGGCTGAAGAACTCTCTGCCGAAAATGCGCCGGCAGAAG
>DBVJ01000105.1:0-175 GCA_002308115.1 Lachnospiraceae bacterium UBA1267 | reverse complement strand
CCTTCTGCCGAAGATGTCCCGGCTGAAGCGCCTTCTGAAGAAGATGCGCCGGATGAAGCGCCTTCTGAAGAGGGAAGCCTCGAAGAAGAACAAACCGCCGGGAATACGCCGGCCGAAGCATCTTCTGAGGAACAATCTCCCGCTGTCGGAGCGCCCGCCCCGCCCGCGCCTTCCC
>DBVJ01000023.1:262-7296 GCA_002308115.1 Lachnospiraceae bacterium UBA1267 | reverse complement strand
CCGGAGGTGGAGTACATTTTCGTGCCCGCTCCGCCGTGCGCCACGTTAATGTCATCCACATAGCGCATGAGTTCCATGGCGGTCTCCGCTCCGATGTGTTCATGAAGCGACCCGCCGAAATCATTGGTCAGATTGTATTTGCCATCGGAAAAGGCGCCTGCGCCGCCGAAACCGTTCATGATGGAACAGGGTTTGCAGCTGATGCAGCTTTTGACCTTCTTGCCGTCGATCGGGCAGAAGCGCTTCTCCAGCCGGTGGCCGGTCTCGAAAACGCCCACCCGAAGCCCGCTCTTCTTCGCAAGTTCATACGCGGAGAAGATACCGCCGGGGCCGGCTCCGATAATGATTACGTCATAGTTTTCCATACATTTCTCCGATTAGGCATTCTCCGGGTCTGTCAGCCCCATGTTTCAGAATGCACATACAAAATGTATTGTAGCATAATAATGACAAATTGTAATCTGTTTTTCGGGAATTGTTTTCCTCGAGGCATAGAAAACCGCGGCGCCTTTTCAGGGGCGCCGCGGCATCTTTTTCAAGACTATCGAAAACCGAAAGTCTTATGGCTTCATTTTACTCCGCAGTTGCCGCGTTCAGATCAGCTTCGATCTGTTCAGAGACAGCTCCGGTTCCGCCAAGGATGTAGCCCGTATAGATGCTTTCCTTGTGGGCTTTGATGATGCCGTCCAGATTCTCTTTGAATCTGTTGTAGTTTGTGGTTGTATTGTCCGCAACCAGGAGAAGCGCCGAGCCCTTCTTGCCGACCACGTTGACCGACGCAAGCGCGTCAGCGGCATTGAGGCCGGTAGCAACAGCCATGTTGTCCAGTGTGAGAAGCTTATCCGGCTGGAACGCAGCTTCCGTATCGAAGCCGCAAGCCCAGTTGACGATCGCCGCACTGGTGGCATAACGCTGAGCGCCCTTGAGTCGGATGACCTCAAGGCCCATGCCCTTCAGTTCTTCCTCGGTCTCCGTTGAAACGGCAGCATCACCGCCGACGATCACAACACGTTTCACCTTGCCGGAAGCCATGAAGGTCTTCGTCGAGGCGCTCAGGGCATGCTCTTCATTGGTGTAGAAGATCGGAGTCTTCGCATAGTAGGCATAGGGGCTTGCAGACAGCGTATCCGCAAAGTTGTAGCCGTTTGCCAGAATGACCGTTCCGCTCTCGGTCCACTTGCCCTCGCCGTAGTTGTAAAGGACTTCTGCCAGTTCTTCACGGGTCGCCGCTTCAAGTCTCTTCACGCTCGCGACATTCTGTGCGCCTGCGAGTACAGCCTTGACTTCGTCGTTGACCTCGCTTGCTGAACCGATGATGATGACTTCACAGCCTTCGGCTGCAAGTCTCTCGAGCTCATCCTTCACAATCGTCATATTTTTGGCGACGGAGGTGTCGGCAGGAGCAGTGATCAGCGGAGCATCCAGCGCGCCGGCAAGGCCGCCGGCCAGAAGCGCGGAAACATAATCCGTGCCAAGCGCAACGAGAACGGTCTTCGCGGAATTTGCTTCCTTGAAGCCTTCCTGCGTGATCGCAGCCATCGTGCCGTAGCGGTTCGTGCCCTTGAGACGCGTCCAGGTGAACGGCTCCCAGGAATGATCGACCGTCTTCGAATCGGTGTAGGTCTTGCCCTGGAACTCAACCGTAGCGGTGTAGGTTCTGGTCTTGTCCGCGTCGTTGTCTTCAAAGGTGATCGTGGCATTCAGCACCTGCGTATCGTCCTTGAGGACGCACTTGAAGGTCGCAGTCGCGGAGCTGTAATCTTCGGCCCATGCCCATTCGGGCTCGCCGTAAATGTGGTCATGCACGGCAAATCCAAGTTCGATCTCTTCAACGACTTCATTTTCATCGTCTTCGTTGATATCGCTCGTGGTCACGATCACCGTGCCTGCGCTCTCCTTGGAGAACACAAGGGTCAGGATCACGTCATCCGCTGCGATGCCTTCAAGATCGACGAATGCGAAGGTGATCTTGCCGGTCTCTTTGTCGTTCCAGGCCTTGAACTGAGCGTTGGAGGACCATCTCAGAAGTTCGACCGTCTCAGGAATTTCAAGCTGGATCAGGCCGTTCTTGGTCAGTTCTTCAGCAGTGAGGTCGACTTTGACTTCGGTAGAGACCTTATCGGGTTCTGCCGTCTCGCCGCCCTTGGCCGCATTCAGAGAACCGCCGATCTTCTTTGTGAAGGCTTTGCCTTCCTTCTCGGCCTTTTCGATCCTCTCGGTAGAGAAGTTAGCCTTTGCAAGCTCATAGTCGAACGGGGCAAAGGAACTGTTCGGTCCGGGGTTGACGCCCAGTTCGAACAGACCGCCGACCGGCCAGACACTGTCAGCAAAGCTGCCCATGTTAAGGACCAGCCCGGTCTGCATGTCGACCATGATCATGTCGACGTCATTTTCTTCCTTCGAGAAACGGCTCCAGTAGATGGCAGAGCCGTCAGAGTACAGGGACTGCCAGTAAGGCGTATCGACCGCATCCCCGATCTGTCCGATCGTGTTAAGTCCGAAGTGCGAATAGCTATCCTCATAAGGAACAATGGCGGTGTAATGCAGATTGCCGGAATCGTCGAGCAGATAGATCATATCTGCTTTGCCATAACCTGTGTTTACCGCAGAAGCGTAGGCAATACCGACAAACCACTCGTCGTTGGTCAGGTATTTGCTGAAATTAAAGAGGCCTTCGTAGGCTCCGGTCGTCTTGTTAACGATCACGACATAGTAGGCATAGACCGCAAGCAGGTAGTTGTCCCCAAGCGACGGGGCCTGGCAGATATCTGCATAAGTGATCTCCAGGCTGCCCACTTCGGTCAGTTCCCAGGTCTCCGTATCAACCGTGTACATGACCTCGTTGTCGCCGTTGAACTCGCCGCAGGAGACCGCGTACAGTTTGCCGGTCTGGTCATAGGCCGCGCTGGCAAGCGGGATGTCGAGATTCTCTGCATTCAGCTTGGTGTATCTCGGGAGCGTGGCGATATCGAACTCGGAAGCCCAGACAGCGCCATTGTCGTCCCACACGAAGCCGTTCAGTTCCTTGTGGACCATCTTGATCGTGACAGTGATACTGTCGGATGCGGTCGGATCCAGAACCGAAGTGGCCGTGATCTTGACCGTGGAATCCTCCGTGGCAACGCTTGTTACAAGACCGTTCTCATCGACCGTCGCGATCGATTCGTCCGCGGAGCTCCAGGTGACTCTGTCATCCTCGACAACGCCCCACGGATAAACCATCGCCGTCAGCTGGAGCTTGCCGCCGTTCACGATGACAGCTTCAGAAGCGGTCTGTTTGATCTTGACCGAGATCGGATCATCCAGTTCGTCCTTGTTCAGGTTGAGCCGGAAGGTCTTGAGGTTCTCGGCATAGTCATAGACTTCAACCGTGTAATGGGCGACATCGTCTTCTGCGCCGGTAACCAGTTCGGAAAGATCGAACTCGTAATCATACGCCTGGCCTTTTTCGTGTTCTGCGAAACCGCCGAAGTAATCCACGAGCTCTTCGTCTTCCGTCCAAAGAGCAACAGCCGCGATCCAGCGGTCATCCTGCGCTTTGACCGTGAGTTTCTTGGTCTCTCCGTCAAAGGTCGGCTCTTCCATGGTCGGCGCCGTGTTGTCGACGGTAACAGGCAGGCTGTAGATCGAGCCCTTGCCAAGGTCATCCCAGCGGACGCTGCCGTCGGCGTTGAGGTAATACTCAGGAGCCGCCTGATAATTCAGGACATACGATTCTCCTTCCGTCAGCGTGGCCGGCGAGAAATTGAGCTTTCTGCTGGAAGACCTGTAGTTCCATGTGGACTGGTTCACATAATAGAACGCCGAATAGGAAGCGCCGAAGGTTCTTTCCGTTCCGAAAACCACATTGCCGTCTTTGTCCGTGAGGAAGAAGCGGCTCGCGCCGGCGTTACGGATCTGCGTATAAGCGACGCTGTTGATCACAGAATCCTTACTGATCGCGTTACGTTCCGGCAGATACAGCGGGGTCTTCTGCTCCGTATCTTCGATGCTGTAGTCATACGCCATCGGGTTGCCGGTGAAGACGTAGTTGTTGATGGTGAAGCCGGTACGCGAGTACTCGTTTCCGCTGAAGCCGCCGGGCACACCGTACAGGTACGGGAGTCTGTCTTCCAGACCGTAGGTGTAGGCGATCACGTCGCCCTTGTCGAACATGGAGCCATCCGTCCAGTTGCCGTAGAAACCAAGGACCGGGATGGAATGGCCGACGCCGATCGCTCCGTCTTCAGAATCGCTTTCCTTCACGAAAATGTAGCCTTCGATGAAGTTGCCGTTCTCGGACTTGATCGCATTCGACAGACCGGAAACCTTCAGGGTGACCTTGACGTCCTTGGAGTCGACATCGACCGAAGCCGCATTCAGCCCTTCAAACGCAAGACGTGCATCGTTCGTGTCGATGTCTCCGTCTTCGTCCAGGTCTGCATAATAGGCATTGTAGAGTTTGGACTCTTCAACAAGGCCTGCGCAATAGTTCAGAAGGTGCTGTGCATCCTTGCCGTTCACGGCATAGTCGCCGTTAAAGTCATAGACGATGTCAAGCGGTTCATACTCCTGGCCATCGATCGTCCACTCATACGCCAGGTTCAGATAGTCGATATAACCCAGACGATAGGGAACATTGCCGCCTTTGATCGGGTAGATCAGCTGCGTGAAGAAGTCCGCATTCAGGTCGTAGGTCACTTTCTCATCCGAGAAGTTGTGAAGCGTGAACTCGGTCGTGAAGGAATCTTCTTTCAATTCACCAAGTTCCACTTTGACCTTGCCCTCGGAGATCGCGGAAGCCGCGGAAAGCGGTGCCGTTTCCGCAACACCATCGATCGTAATGTAGGACTTCGCATTGATGGCGTTGTTGATATTGGCAAGACCGGAGCCCTGCTGGATGACCGGGAAATACTCCTCGTTAGCATCCCGCATGGGAACGGCTGTGGACATCAGAAGGCTGAGCGCCAGCTGACGTGCGGATCTGCCGGTCTTCGTGGTCAGGTCGTTCTCACGGATGTACTGTGCGAACAACGCGACCAGGCCTGCCATCTGAGGAGAAGCCATGGAGGTACCGGACATGTTCTCGTACTGGTCCGGGCCGCCCTGCTCAACACCATCACTGGTATAGCTATGGCCGAAGATCGAGTAAATATTACCGCCGGGGGTGGTGATCTCCGGCTTCATGCTCAGATCGCCGGGAACGCCCCAGGACGAGAAATCACTCATCGTGTAGGTGAAATTCTCACCAGGATTGGAGGTGCCGATCCCTTCGCTGATCGTGATCTTGCCGGTGTAATACGTATTGCCGCTGGCGTCGGTGACTTTCTCGGAAGCCGCCTTGATTGCATCACCGTCAGCCTTCAGAAGCGAAACGACCGGAACATGTTCGGTGTAGCCGGTAAGGTTGAGGCCGATGACGCCTGCAGCATTGTTGATGATGACAACGGCTTTCGCGCCCTGCTTCGCTGCGGCATTTGCCTTGGCGAAGAAAGAGGAAGAACCGCGGTAGCAGAATGCAACCTTTCCTTCAACGACTCCCTTGCCAAGCGCCATGAAGTCGTCTCCGGCCTGACCCACGTGGTTATTGTCATCCACGCCGGGGCCGTCAAGGAGTACGTAGTCATACTCGCCTGCGATGGTGGTGAGGGGCGGGTTGCCGTATGTTGCGCTTTCATTATAAATCGCAAACACATCGGCTGCCGTGAAGCCCTGGCCGGTCTGACCCTTGTTGACCACGGAGGCAACAGAGAGGGTCGGTGCGTAAGTCGCGGGACTGCCGCCGGTCGCAAAGCTGACGTCATCGCCATAGAGGAAACCCTGGCTGGAGTACTGTGCCCAGTTATAGCTGTTGCCGGCGGAGTTGCACCACACCAGGTTGGTTGCTTCCGCGACTTCCGTCAGGATCCTGTTGTAAGTATTGTTGGTTACCAGGCCGGGGTTTCCGGAACCCAGGGACAGGTTGACCGCATCCGCCCCCAGAAGGATAGCATCTTCGATTGCGACCATGTAGTCGGAATCCGAAGCGCCGCCGCCCTTGCCGAAAACCTTCATGATAAGGAGCTGCGCATCCGGAGCTTCGCCCTGGGTCTTGACGGTTTCAAGCGCATTCTTAAAGCCGCCGTTCCCGTCCGGGATCAGGCTGTTTGCCGCAGCGATACCGGCTACATGAGAACCGTGCTCGCCCTGCCGGTCGCCCATATGGGTGACGTCCAGTCCCTTGTCGACGTAGTTGACGCCGTAAGGAACCTTGGCACTGCGGTAAATGCCGTCCGCGCCGCTGAGGAATTTCGCCGCATTCAGGCTGCTGAATACAGACGCGACTTCCGCTGCTTCGAGAAGATCAACGGTCTTGCCCTTCAGAGACTCCTCGAAAGCAGCGCCGTTAAAGCTCTGGTGTTCAAGGTCCAGACCCGTATCGACGATGGCGATCTTGGAGCCCGCGCCGGTCAGTCCGGCCGCCCAGGCAAAGTTTCCGCCGACCATTTCGCTGGCGGTGGACATGTTCGGATCGTTCTCATCCTTGGAAGCGACGAGTGCCTCGTATCTGGTCTCCAGAACGACGTCTTTGACGCCGATGATGTTCCGGACGGCATCCAGCTTCTCATAAGGGATGTTCGCGGAAATGATGTTTGCGGCAAGCGTGATGTTCCAGACGACATCCAGCTTTTCTCCGTTCAGAACCTTCCGGGAGATCGTCTGCGCCATTTCATCCTGTTTGGCGCGGAGACCTGCGCGGTAGCTCGTTGCGGCCGCATTTGCAGCAATGTTCTTCGCCGGGAACTTCTTCAGAGTGGCGTCGCCTTCCAGTAAAATGGAAACGCGAACCATGCCATTCTTGACATAGTTCTCTTCGAAGGCCGCTTCAGTCTTGTTTCTGCCGTGCAGAAGGCCCTTGCCGTTGTTCTCGACCTCTTCCCAGGTCAGACGGTATCCACCGTCCTCTGCGGCGCGCGCCTTACCGACGGACAGCCCGTTCGTAAGCGACAGCACCATGACGGCAGCCAGCGCTACGGACAGAAGCTTGCGGTAAATCTTGCTTTGCTTCATAGGTT
>DBVJ01000023.1:0-199 GCA_002308115.1 Lachnospiraceae bacterium UBA1267 | reverse complement strand
ATGAGTACATTTTCGAAACCGATTCAGTACAACTTGTTTTTGTTCATTCACAAATTGGTCATACAAAGGAAAATACAATAAAGGTATTTAAACTTATACCACAATACGAAACCGTAAGGCAAGCGGAAGAGAATAAAAAAACAGGGCATTTCCCCGTCAATTTTCGTGCAATTATACAAAAATGCCCCCGATCTTTCTG
>DBVJ01000091.1:1981-7512 GCA_002308115.1 Lachnospiraceae bacterium UBA1267 | reverse complement strand
GACCGAACGGCGATCAGACGGTCTGCCTTTCCAACAACCCCGAAGTCGGCGCCGGCGAAGTCGTGATCTTTGCGGCCTGCCCGAACGTCGAAGTGCTTCTTGCCTATTTCGACCGTTACTATGATCCGGTCATCTCTGCCCAGATCAACTACGGCCCGATCGGCATCGTTTATGAAGAAGAGCGCGATGAGAAGGGAATGCTCGTTCAGAAGGAACTTCCGGCCGGAATCACCGCTGACGAACTTCGTCTTCAGAATGCCCCGCTCGGCATCATCTACCTCAGCGATTATGCCTGGAACAACGTCGTGAACATGGAGCCCCGTGCGAAACTTCGTCTGGACCGCCTGACCGCGTACACCACGCCTTTCGTTCCGGAAGGTGTAAAACCCTGCCCGAACCTGCAGTTCACGCTTGAAGAGCTCAACACGCTTGCGAACTATGAGACCAACCTCAACGACTTCGTCCGCACCAACCTGATCCGCTGGCTCATGAACGGCGGCGTTTCGGACAGCGAATGGGCTTCCTTCCAGCAGAACCTGAGCGGCAAGTGCAACATCGCTGCGCTCCAGCAGGTCTACCAGACGGCTTATGACCGTTACATGGGCAAATAAAGAGGAGGAGTAACTCATGAAAAAGATTCTGGCCATCCTCATGGCCCTTGCGATGATCTTCTCGCTTGCGGCCTGCAGCGGCGCCGACAAGTCGTCCCAGCAGGGCGGCGGTTCCAAACCCGAGATCACCGGTGTGAAGGACCTCGCAGTCGAAGCAGGACAGCAGATCGACGTCATGGAAGGCGTCAAGGCAAATGATGCCGAAGACGGCGACCTGACCGCGATGATCACAGTCGAAGCCAGCCCGAGCCTTGAGTTCAAGGGCGGCAAAGCCACCCCTGAAAAAGCCGGCGATTATGAACTGGTCTATTCTGTTACGGACAAGAGCGGCGAGACGGCGGAAGCCTATGCGACGCTGACTGTCACCAAAAAGACCGGTGAAGCGGTCCTTCTGAAAGAGTTTGATTTCAGCACGACGGAAGCGAAAGACGACCACGGCTGGAAGGCAAGCATCGCGGAAGGCGTGGATGCTTCCGGAACCCTCAAAGACGGCGCGTTCGTGTTTGAGATCAAGAACCCCGGCGAAGGAGACGGCGCGATCCGTTTCGTGAAAGAAGGCTTTGCGCTTTCGGCCGCGGATTACCGCATCAAGATCTGGGCGAAGTCTTCCGCCCCCACCTATGCCCATTTCATCGCCCGTGATGAGAAGGCAGAAGAATGGACGACCTTCAACGCGCTCTGGAACGTCCGCATCGATGAAACCATGCGTGCGATCGACCTTTCCTTCACTTCTGAAGGCGAAGGCAGCGCGGAACTGATGCTCAACCTCGGCAAGATCACTCCGAATCCGGACAATGCAGCCGACACCACGCCTGAGAACTTCACGGTCACGATCGACAAGGTCGAGATCTATGAGATCGTCGGCGAGGAAACGCTTGAGCCGCTTTACACCGGCGAATTCGCCGGCAGCGGCGCGTTTGTGGAAGCAGGCGACGGCGCGGCGGCGGAAGTTGCTTACGAAGACGGCGCAGCGGTCGTGAAGATCAGTTCTTATCCGACCGAGGGCGGCGTCTGGAGCATCAAGGCCAACCTTGAGATCCCGAATGTCACGATCGCCCAGGGCGAAAAGTACAACTACAGCTTCAAGATCTCCGGCGAGCACGCCCAGGGCGGCGAGTGCCTCGTTGAGAGCGCCACGAGATATCATGAAGCACGCGCGAACTTCAACGCCATCTCCGTTCCGGAAGGCGAAGAAGTGACCGTTACCGGCACTTTCGTCGCGGAAGCGAACGTGGATGATCCGGTCATCCGCATGCAGATCGGCAATCCGTCCGAAGGTGTGACCGCCAACACGCTTAAGATCACGGAATTCGTGTTCAATAAGGTCGGCGGCGACAAGGAAACGAAGAAGACCATCGAAGCATTTGCCCCGATCGGCAAGGGCACGCCTTACGAGAAGAGCGAACAGTATCCCTGGGAGACCTTCAACGGCACGGACGAAGACAACGAGCACGGCGTCGGAACGATCTGGACGAAAGACGGCAGCCTGTTCTACCGTATCGACGATGGCGGCACGGTCGACTGGCACAACAAGCTGATCTGCCCGATCACGCTTCCCGGCGACAGCTACTTTGTCGTTGAGATCACCGCGAAGGCCACGAAGCCGGTTTCCTGCGGATTCTTCCTGAATCCCCAGGGCGGCTGGGATCCGCGTGTCTCCGAAGGCATCGACTTCACAACCGAAGAGCAGACCTTCACATTTGAAACCACAGACACCTTCGTCATGGATATGGGCTGCGAGCTTCTGTTCCAGTTCGGTTCGGAAGCAACCGCCGCGCTTGGCGATGTCGTGATCGAATTCACGAACATCAAGATCTACCAGAGAAGCGTTCTGTAATACAAAACGAATCCCGAGGGGGGCAGGCAACTGTCCCCCTTTGGGACTGAAAGGGAGAAACTGACATGAAAAGAGCGTCTTATGCTGTTGTGTTTTCACTGATCCTTTGCCTGGCCATGCTGTTTTCCGCATGCGCGCCGAAGGAAACCAAGCCTGCGAATGTCGCGGAAGACGGAGAAGCCTTTGTCTTCCCGGAAGATGAAAAAGATTTTGCTGCGCTTCGGACGCCCGGTTCTCAGGAAGCAGCTTATTCCTATGACATTTTCTTCCTTCCGGATCTCGACAACGGCGTCCAGCCCTACGTCGGAGACACGATGCCGTATTACGAAGACGGCGTCTACTATATCTATTATCTGAAAGAGGGCGGAGATTCTTACAACCACTCCATCTACCTTCTGACGACGAAAGACTTCATCACCTATGAAGATCAGGACGAAGTCGTTCTGGAAGCGTCCAGAAGCGGCGGCCAGGACGGCTGGATCGGCACCGGCTCCGTCGTCAAGGTGAAGGACGAGTATTATTTCTTCTATACGGGCCATGCCGGCTCGGATTCCTATGAATACAAGGAGAAGGTCATGGTCGCGAAGAGCGACGGACTGACCTCTTTTGAGAAAGTCGCGGACTGGGAGATCATTCCTCCGGCCGATCTCGGGCAGAAAAATGACTTCCGCGACCCGCAGGCTTATTATGATCCGGAAACCGATACGATCACGATGACCGTTACGGCTTCCAAGAGCAACAAGGCCAGGATCCTGAAGTACACACTGTCTTCGGACCTTCAGAACGTCACCTATGACGGAATCATTTTCACGGATCCGGAAACGTTCTGGAATCTGGAATGCTCAGACACCTTCACCATCGGAGACAAGTATTATCTGACGTATTCCGGACAGGACGACACGCTCTGGTATGCCTATTCCGACACGCCTTACGGCCCCTACTCCGATCCGATCCGTCTGGAC
Source organism: Lachnospiraceae bacterium UBA1267 (assembly GCA_002308115.1). GTDB lineage: Bacteria > Bacillota > Clostridia > Lachnospirales > Lachnospiraceae > UBA1267. Next base: position 4,102 of record DBVJ01000091.1, on the reverse strand, counting down.
GGCGACCTGTTCTATGCCGCGAAGCACGCAGAAGACGGCAAGGACGTGTACATGATCGGCTGGGCGAGACGTTCCGAGTCCGTCTCTTCCACGCAGGAAGTCTCCGGCTGGGCCGGAAACCTTGCGGTACAGAAGGTGGAGCAGAATCCGGACGGCACGCTGACGCTGACGCCTGTCGATGAACTCCTTGGGCAGTATAAGAACAGAAGACAGCTTCTGGTGGACGGAATGACTCTTTCCGTCGAAGCCGGATCGTCGTATAATTATGCGGAACTCTGCACGGCGTATGAGAGCTTTGTGCTGAGCGGCAAGATCTCCTTCGAGAAGAACGGAAGCTTCGGTTTCGCCTTTGACTACAATGGCCGTACGGAAAAGTACAAGACCATCACGCTGGATCCGAAGGACGATCAGATCCTGCTGCAGTTCAACGAAGGTGAGACCGTGATCACTCAGACCGCTGCCGTGACCGATCCGGGCAAGACCTATGAATTCACCTATATTCAGGACGGATCCGTCGGCATCTTCTATCTGGATGGCATTGCGTCTCTGACGGTTCGTCTGTACGGCGTTTCCGGAAAACCGATCCGCCTGTTTGCGGAGAACAACAGCGTGACGCTTTCGGACCTCAAACTTTATACGAAATAAATGAAAGGAGCAGCCGCATGCGCCGGTTGTTCGATGTCAACAATCCATTGATGAGGTTTCTCACGTCGGTGTTTGACCTGATCATTTTAAGCGTGCTCTGGGCGGTTTTCTCGGTTCCGGTATTCACGATGGGCGCGGCCTCTGCGGCGCTTTACAGTGCGGTTTATCACCATATCCGCAAGGGAGAGGATTATCTCTGGAACAGCTTCTGGGAGCCGTTTAAGGAGAACTTTAAGCGTTCTACGCTGGCCTGGCTCGTCGCGCTCGTGATCCTCGGGCTTCTGGTTTTCGACGCTATCGTATTACGGAGCCTCTGGATACAGAACAAGCCTTTCGGCTGGTTATACTGGGGCGTCCTGGTGCTTCTGGCCTTTGCGGTGACGTGGACAGTATATCTGGCCGCCTATTCCGCGAGATTCCAGGGGACCGTGAAGGACGTGCTGAAGTTCAGCTTTATCCTGTTCCGCGCGCACCCGCTGATCCTTCTGGCCATGATGGCCCTTGTGATCGGCGGTCTCGCGCTGGCGCTGACCATGCCCGCCCTGGTCATCATTATCCCCGGCGCCGTCTTCTTCGGAACGACATTCCTGATGGAATCGGTCTTTCTGAAGCATATGCGCCCGGAAGATCTGGAACGGATCCAGAGAGAAAAGGAAGAGAAAGACGAATGAATCAGAAACTTCTGTTTGCAAGAGCCTATGAAAGAGAGGCAGCCAAGCTGATCACGGATGAGAGCCGCCCGCTCTTTCATCTGACGCCCTATACGGGCTGGATGAACGACCCCAACGGATTCTCATTATACCAGGGCAAATATCATCTCTTTTATCAGTACAATCCGTACGATACGGTCTGGGATGCGATGCACTGGGGACACGCGGTCACTACGGATCTCTTACACTGGTCCTATCTGCCGACGGCGCTTGCGCCCGATGAATGGTACGACGGAACCGGCGTTTTCTCGGGTTCTGCGGAAGAGCTCGCGGACGGACGCCAGATCCTTCTGTATACCGGCGTCCGGAGAGAAAACGGAGACAAGGAATCGGAAGTCCAGATCCAGTGCGTGGCGATCGGCGACGGAGTGGAGTATCAGAAGATCCCGGAGAATCCGGTGATCACCGAGAATATGCTCCCGGAAGGCTTCGACAAGATGAACTTCCGCGATCCGAAGATCCTCAAACTGAAGGACGGAAGCTTCCGCGCGGTCATGGCCGCGTGCAGGGATAACGGCCTCGGCGCGATCCTGTCCTACAGGAGCGCGGACGGTATTTCCTGGACCTACGAAGGAATCCTTCTGGAAAATGACGGAAACTTAGGCCTCATGTGGGAGTGCCCGGACCTGTTCGAACTGGACGGGAAAACCGTGATGCTTCTGAGCCTTCAGGACATGCTTCCGGAGGGCTTCGAATTCCACAACGGCAACGGAACGGCCGCTTTGATCGGACATTTTGACGAGGAAAAGAAGCGCTTTGTTCCCGA
>DBVJ01000091.1:0-1933 GCA_002308115.1 Lachnospiraceae bacterium UBA1267 | reverse complement strand
GACCCCGGACGGAAGGCGGGTCATGATCGGCTGGATGCAGAACTGGGATACGACCAATCTGATCTCGCGGAAAGGCACGAGATGGTTCGGACAGATGACGCTGCCCCGCGAGATCTTCCTGAAGGACGGCCGGCTTTATCAGAGACCGATCCGTGAACTGGAGGCATTCCGCTCGAATCCGGTCCGTTACGACAATGTCCGCATGAGCGGAGACGTGGTGCTTCCGGGCGTTTCGGGACGGACGGTCGAACTGGAGCTTACAGTGAGACCGGTCAAGGACGCGCCGATGTATCACAAGTTCGCGGTGCACTTCATGCGTAATGAAAAGTTCAGGACCAGCATCACCTATCGTCCGCATGAGTCGGTGCTTCGGATCGACCGGAAATTTTCCGGTTCCCGCCGCGCGTACATTCATCAGCGCAGGTGCCTGGTTCCCTCGCGGAACGGCGAGATCAAGATCCACCTGATCCTGGACCGCTTCAGTGTGGAAGCCTTCCTGAACGACGGAGAACAGGTCGTTACGGCGACTGTCCTCACCGAACTGTCTGCCACCGGCATTGCCTTCTATGTGGACGGAGAGGCTGAGGTCGATGTTTGCAAATATGATCTTTTTCAAGAGGAGAAGAAATGAAACGGTATGACGTGGCGGCTCTTGGCGAGCTTTTGATCGACTTTACGGAAAGCGGCTTCAGCGCCCAGGGAAATCCGATGCTGGAAGTGAACCCCGGCGGCGCGCCTTGCAACGTGCTTGCGATGCTTCGGAAACTGGGAAGGAACTGCGCGTTCCTCGGAAAGGTTGGAAACGACAGCTTCGGAAAGCTTCTCCGGGAGACGGTGAATTCCTGCGGCATCGAGACCAAAGGTCTTTTATATGACGACGAGATCCCGACGACGCTGGCCTTTGTCCATACGCTGGCGGGCGGAGAGCGCGAATTCAGTTTTTACAGAAAGCCTGGTGCGGATATCCGCCTTTCCAAAGAGGATCTGGACATGGAGATCCTCAAAAACTGCAGGATCTTCCATTTCGGATCGCTTTCATTGACCGACGAGCCCTGCCGGACGGCCACCGCCTGTGCGCTTAGCACGGCAAAAGCGGCCGGCGCCTGGATCTCGTTCGATCCCAACCTTCGTGAGCCGCTCTGGAAAGAGCTTCGGGACGCGAAAGCTGAGATCGCATGGGGCCTTGCCAGGACGGACATTCTGAAGATCTCTGACAATGAGCTTCTCTTCATGACCGGTAAGGAAGACTTTGACGAAGGCGTCCGTGTGTTAAGAACACAGTATCCGAACCTCCGGCTGATCTTTGTGACGGCGGGAGAGGGCGGAAGCTTTGCCTACTATGAAGGCCTTCGCGTGTTTGCTCCGATCATCGTGATGGAAAATACGATCGAGAAGACCGGAGCCGGCGACACCTTCTGCGGCTGCGCTTTAAACGGCGTGCTGGAGCATGGCCTGGAAAACTGGAACGAAGCAGAACTTCTTAAACTTCTTCAGTTCGCGAATGCGGCGGCCGCGATCATTACCACAAGAAAGGGCGCGATCCGCTCCATGCCGGAGCGGGAGCAGGTGGAAACGATCCTGAATGCACATTGAATCAGTCGCGAAACCCTAACCGACCTATTTCAACAGCAAATCGGCACTCCACGTCATGACGGTTTGCACATTCAAGAAGGAGGAAGCAGTTCCGCAGGCTCGCGGTGCGGCAGTGTGGAGATCTGCCGTAATGCGGTTCGCATCACCGTATGCGACGCGAGGCAGCCCGGGAGGAGTCCCGGCTGTCAGAGCAGGATGATATGGCTACTGTTGTACTGAAAAACATTAAGAAGGTTTATGACGGCAACGTTCTGGCTGTTTACGACGTGAACCTGGAGATTGCGGACAAGGAATTTATCGTGCTGGTCGGCCCGTCCGGCTGCGGAAAATCCACCACGCT
>DBVJ01000003.1 GCA_002308115.1 Lachnospiraceae bacterium UBA1267 | reverse complement strand
GGTCCCATCGTATCGCCGAAGATACCGACGATGGAGGTGTACTCCTTGAAGCCGCCGATGAAGCCCGTGATGACGACGTAGGCGATCATCGGAGAAAGGAGCGGCACCGTAATGCGCCAGAATGTACGGAACCTGCTCGTTCCGTCGACCTTGGCCGCTTCATAATACTGCTTGTTGACAGACTGAAGGCCGCCGAGGAGGATCAGGATCTTGAAAGGAAGCGCGTGCCACACAATGTAAATGATCATGACGATGATGTTGTGCGTGTACGTGGATCCCGCATTGATCCAGTTGATGTAGAAGTTCTGGTTGCCCGTCACGAACTGAAGGACGTTGTTGATGATGCCCGGCGTCTGGATCGTCTCGATGGAGGAGGCGTTTCCGACGATGTTGAACATGGCGGCGAAGACCATGCCGATGGCGATGGAGTTCGTCACGTAGGGCATGAAGAAGATCGTCTGCAGGAAACGTTTCAGCGGCCGGATCGAATTCAGCGCGACTGAGATCAGAAGCGCCAGCATCGTGCTCAAAGGAACGGTCGTGAAGCAGAGGATCATGGTCGTCTTCAGACAGGACAGGAACCTCTTGTAGCGGATGACTTCCGCAAAGTTGCCGAAGCCGAAGGAGAACTTGGCGCCTCCGATGGCTTCCAGCGGATCATAGCCCTCAAGGAAAGCGATCCGGATCGTGTTGACGATGGGCCACCCCGTAAAGATCAGAAGAAGGATGATGGCAGGGAGCAGATAGAGCCAGGCCTTCCAGCGATCAAAGAAGGTGCCTTCTTTTACCTTCTTGGTTTTTTTCGTGCTCGTTTCCATGGCGTCCCCTTAGAGATAAATGCGCTCTTCCGTTTCGCCGTCGAACACGAAGATCTTATGAGGCTTGACGGAGAAGCGTACGCTGCCTCCCGAGACCTCTGTCTTCTGATCGGCGGAAATGATCGCGCGGATCGAAGGATTCAGAGAATCCTCATGTTTGGTGATGACACTGATGTCGCGGCCCATGACGTCGATGCCGACCAGATCCAGTTCAAGCGGTCCCTCTGGATCCAGGTTGAAGCCTTCGGGACGGATGCCGACGAAGACATTTTTGTCCGGAACGCCCGGTGCGTCGAAGACGGCGGCGTCACCGATCTTGACCTTCTCGTTCTCGACTCTGCCCTTGAACACGTTGATGGGCGGCGTGCCGAGGAAGCGCGCGACGAAGAGGTTCAGCGGGTTGTCATAGACTTCCTGCGGTTCGCCGATCTGCTGGACGACGCCCTTCTTCATAACGACGATCATATCGGAAATGGACATGGCCTCTTCCTGGTCGTGCGTGACGAAGATGGTCGTGATCTGCGTTTCGCGCTGGATGCGGCGGATCTCTTCACGGGTCTGAAGGCGAAGACGCGCGTCCAGGTTCGAAAGCGGTTCATCCAGAAGAAGCACTCTCGGTGTTTTGACAAGCGCTCTCGCGATGGCGACACGCTGCTGCTGGCCGCCAGACAGTTCGCTGGGCTTTCTGTCCATGAGCTCGTCGATCTGGACCAGTCTCGCGGCTTCTTCCGCGCGCTTCAGCATCTCGTCCTTCGACAGCTTGTCGGAGCCTCTCAGGTTCTGAAGCGGGAACAGAATGTTCTGCTTGACCGTCATGTGAGGATACAGCGCATAGTTCTGGAAGACCAGACCGATGCCGCGCTTTTCCGCAGCGAGCGTCGTCACATCGTCTTCTCCGAAGAAGATCTGGCCGGAGCTGGGTTTCTGTAAACCGGCGATCATGTAGAGGGTCGTCGACTTACCGCAGCCAGAGGGTCCCAGAAGACCGATCAGTTTCCCGTCCGGGATCTCAAAATCGAAGTTGCTAACTGCCACGACCTCTCCGCCGATTTTCTTGTTGCGGTTCGGAAAGACCTTTGTGAGATTTTTCAGTACGACTTTCATAACCCTCCTGCCTTTTCGTTAGTGGTTGCTTTTGAAAATGTTTTCTTCATATTCCGACGAGACCTCAGCCTCGTGCTGGGCGGTAACATATGCCATCATCTCTTCTTCCGTATCGAAGATCTTCTGGCTCGCATAATCCACAACGACCGTGACGGCCAGAAGGTCGTGCAGGAAGCTGTTGTTATGCGTTGCGATGACCAGGATGATGTTGACGAGCGGGATCAGGACCAGAAGAATGAACAGGAAGAGATTGCCCATTCCAAACAGCATCATCATGATGATAAACACCGGGATCATGATCTCGATCGCATATTTCCCAAGGATCGAGCGGACAAACATGATGGGGCCGGAAACTTTTACGCCGTTTTGTTTCATGACGCCAAGACCGAAAATCTTCTTTCCCAGCGTCATGCCGTTCCGGAGAAAGAGCGGGACCATGAATTCCAGGATGAGATAGCCCAGAAGAAACGAGAACGTGACGATGAGAAGTGCCAGATTGATGATCAGAGAACGGTCTTTGACCCAGGTCTTGTTTGACTTCAGTTCCTCGAACATCGCGTCATACCGGGCCTGTTTCTCCGGCTCCCAGGAATTGTACTCCTGCTCACGGATGCCATAGGAAACACCGTACTTCTCTTCGATCGAAGTCTGGATTTCTCGATATTCGTTCAGTTTCCCGTCATAATCGACGATCAGCGAAAGAAGCGTGGCCACGCCGATGACCGCAATAAAAAGAAGAATCTTATCGAAGAGCCATGCCGAGGCCCTCTTCCAGATTCCTCCTTTTTGAATGTCTGTCATCATGCCTCGTCCATCCTTCTCAAATGTTCGTCCGCGGTCTTAAAAACCGACTCTTGGGCATACTACAACTCAATTTATAATCTATAAATATTTGTATATAAAGTCAAACTGTTTTTCTGTAATAATTTAGTAACATTTGCAGTCAGAATGCGCCTTTCAGGCACTTTTGCACGGAAAAAATGACCAATCCGGAACCGGCATTTGACATCTCTTTTCTTTCGTGCTATAAGAACACGTACGGTTTCAAAAACCGCTTCCGGGGTAGTCCCGGTTTCGACGGGGATCTTGAATCCGGATAAGCCATCCATGTCCCGGAACCATGTCAAAAGCCGGAACTTAAATACAAACGCTGACGAAAATCTTGCGTTCGCGGCCTAAGGGCCACGCGGCCAGCCTGATGTTCCCGTACGTCAGGGCCTGACCGTCATCTATGCGGGGAACCTTTTACGATAAGCTTTGCCCGTAAAAGAGACTCATGAAGCTACCAAAAGAGCCTTGCCTGCTTACCGGAATAGGCTTGAGGGAATAGAAATAGATAAGCTGTGATGGGAGAAAATCTGGTGGATGGGTTTTCGGACGCGGGTTCGACTCCCGCCTACTCCATTCAAGATGGAGCATCCATAAGAAGAGGTCGGCGCGGTGCGCCGGCCTCTTCTCTTCTGTTTTCGTCACGGTCTGATGAGTAGTACCGTGAGATCGTTGACGTTGGTGCCGGTCGCTCCGGTCATGACGAGCGCGCCGGCGGATTTCAACGCATGGTATGCATCATTGTTCTCCAGCATCTTATAGGGATCCATGCCGCATTTCCGGATGCGTTCCACGGTTTCTCCGTCCACGATGCCGCCTGCCGCGTCGGTGGGGCCGTCCGTTCCATCGGATCCGACAGAGAAGAAAAGGACATTGGGAAGTCCCGCGATGCCTCTGGCGCAGCTTAAAGCCATTTCCTGGTTACGGCCGCCTTTTCCGTTGCCCTGGATGTGTACGGTCGTCTCTCCGCCCAGAATGAAGGCGATGCTTTCCTTAAGCGGGGAGAAGGTCCGCGCGACCGAGGCCATGAACCGTCCGGCTTCCTTGGCTTCACAATCCAGAGAGTCCGTGAGAACGACAGTCTGATAGCCCAGCGATTCCGCGCATTGTTTTGCCTTCGAGATCAGAAGCTGGATGTCTCCAATCACTTCATGGGTCACGTTCCTGAGGGTTTTCGGCGTCTCCTGCATCAGGATCTGGATCACGTCCGCAGGCACACGGATGCGGTATTTTTCGATGATCGAGAACGCTTCTTCTCCGGTCGACTTGTCCTGTACCGTCGGGCCGCTTCCAACCATGGAAATGTCATTTCCGATCACGTCAGAGAGAAGTATCGTATTCACGACTGCCGGTTCGCAGATTTTCGCGAAACGGCCGCCCTTGACGTAGGAAAGATGCTTGCGGACCGTATTGATCTCATTGATGTTCGCACCGCTGGCCAGGAGTTTGTCATTGATGAAATGATAGGTCTCAGGGGAGATCATGGGCTTCTCGAACAGCGAGGATGCGCCGCCCGAAAGGAGAAACAGCACGTGGTCTTCTCTGGTTAGATCTTTGACCATCTCGATCGCCGCGTCCGCCGCATCGTAGGAGGCCTGGTTCGAATACGGATGACCAGCGAGGATGACGCGGAATCCGGGAAGTTCGCCGACTTCGCTGCCTTCTTTGGTCACCACAAGGCCTGCAGTGATCCGGTTTCTTAAAACATCATAGGCGGCTTCCGCCATCTTGTATGCGGCTTTACCGACCGCGATGACGATCAGTTTTCCGGATCCGACATCCGCCTGAAACAGAAGCTCGCGGACGTTGCGTCCGGGAAGCGCCGAACTGATGGACTCCCGGATGATCTTTGCAGCATCTTTTTTAAGGTCGTGCTCTCCTGCCATAAACGATTCCTTTCCGTCATACCGTTCCGGGCAAATGTGCCCGCGATCATTCAGCCCTTTACGGCCGAACGGAGTTCCTTCGCGTTTCTGAGCGCCGCATCTGTCATCTCGCCGGTGCCCAAAAGCCTTGCGATCTCCGAAAGACTCTCCTCCTCGGACAGTTCCCGCACCGCGGTCACTGTCTCATTTTCATATACATTTTTCTCGATCAGATAGTTGTGATCTGCCATGGCGACGATCTGCGGCAAATGGCTGACCAGAAGCACCTGTCTGTCTTCCGCGGCACGCATAAGACGCCGTGCGACCGCGAGCGCCGTGGATCCCGAAATGCCGGTGTCGATCTCGTCAAAGATAAAAGTCTTGTCCTTTTCGGAGCCTTTCTGAGAAGAGAGGGTCTTCAGCGCCAGCATGATCCTGGAAAGTTCTCCCCCGGACGCGATCTGAGAAAGCGGCTTCGGCGTTTCGCCCGGGTTCATGGAGATATAGAACACCACGGTATCCGCGCCGTTACGGGTAAAGCGGTTCGTCTCCGTAACTTCGGTTCTGAAAACGACAGACAGAAAGCGAAGTTCAGACAAGGCGGCTGTCATGTCCCGGTCAAAGCGGACCGCGGCTTCCGAACGGCACAGGTGCAGCGACCTTCCTGCTTCTTTCAGCGCTTCCTTCCGTTCTTCGAGTTCCTGATACAACTGTTCCTTGTTGGCGTCGAGGCGCCTCAGTTCATCCAGTTCACTCCGGTACTGATTAAGGGATGCCAGGATCTCTTCCGCCGAGCCGCCGTATTTCCGTCTGAGCCTCTGGATCTCGTCCAGACGTTCTTCGATGCGGCCGGCTTCCTCTTCTTCGGACGGAAGCGCCGCGATCCGTTCTTCGATCTCGGACTCGGCGTCCCGCACGATCGCGTCCGCGTCCACCAGCGTGCGGAAGATCGTCTCGATCTCCTTGTCAGTCTCCGCGGCCTTTTTCAGCGCCGAAACAGCCCCTGAAAGCGCTTCCTGGGCATTTTGGGACAGATAGCCTTCTGCTTCTTTGAGACTCTTTGAGAGCTCTTCTGCCTTCATGAAACGAAGGCGCTTTTCTTTCAGGGTCTCTTCCTCGCCGGGTTTCAGATGTGCGTTTTCGATCTCCCGGACGGTATACGTGAGATAATCGATCCGACGCTTTCTTTCCTCATCGTCTGTACCGAGTTTCTGGATCTCTTCTTTCTTCTCGCGATACGCATCGTACGCGGTCCGGTATTTGGAGAGGGCCTCGTCGATCTTCGTGCTGCCATAGGCGTCCAACGCTTTCAGATGATTGTTCTCATCCAGAAGGGATTCATGCTCCCTCTGTCCGTAAAGATCGATGAACAGCGACGCCGCCTTCCGAAGAAGGCTTGCCGGCACAGTCTCACCGTTGATTTTTGCGATGCTTTTCTTCTCGGCGATCTTACGCTGAAGCACGATCTGGCCTTCTTCTGTTTCGATGCCGAGTTTTTGGAGTTCGTCCAGGGTTTCAGGCTCATTTGCCTGTAAAATCAATTCTACCGAGGCTTCGTCCGCGCCGGTGCGGATGAGGCCTGTATCCGTACGCGCCCCGAGGGCGAGCAGGATGGCATGGAGCAGGATGGATTTTCCGGCTCCGGTTTCGCCGCTCAGTACGCAGAGTCCTTCATCAAAGTTCATCTCCACGTCTCTTAAGAGCGCTATGTTTTTGACATGCAGGTAATTCAGCATTCCTTCTCTTCCGTTTTTTCCTGCCTGAGCGCGGCTAAGACGTCACGAACGATTGATTCCGCGTCGATGCCGCACCATTTCTGTAATTCCGCGACCGTGCCCTGGGGAACGAAGGTGTCCCGGACCCCGAAGCTTCGCACAGCCGGTTTTTTCGAAAGACCGCTTGCTTTTGCAATGAGCGCGGCGGCCTGTTCGCCGAATCCCCCCGTGAGAAGCCCGTCCTCCAGCGTCACGACCAGAGACGCATTCTCACAGGCGGAAAGGATCGCATCCTCATCCAGCGGTTTCAGAAAACGGATGTTGACCACGCTTGATGAGACGCCTTGTTCTTTGAGTTTTCCGGCGCATTCCAGGGCAATTGGGTACATGGTTCCCGCGCTCAGAATGCTGACGTCCGTGGTCATTCCGCCGCCGTCCCGGTAAAATACGGGTTTTTCGGCTTTCCCGTATGCGACGTCATCCGGCCCGGGTTCGCATTGTCCTGCCGCTCCGCGCGGATAACGGATGGACATCGGACCGTCGAAATGAACGGACCAGTCCAGCATTTTCCGGAATTCCGCGCCGTCCCTGGGCGCAAGGACCGTCATGTTTGGAATACTCGTCATATAGGGAATATCAAAAAGACCATGGTGGGTCTCTCCGTCCCTGCCAACCAGTCCTGCACGGTCGAGAAGGAAGACGACCGGCAGTTTCTGGAGCGCTGCGTCCATGATGATCTGGTCATAGGCACGCTGGAGGAAACTGGAATAGATGGCGGTATACGGATGCATCCCGCCCTTGGCCAGCCCTGCGGCAAACGTGACGGCATGCTGTTCCGCGATGCCGACGTCGAAGAAGCGGTTCCGGAAACGTTTTTTGAAGCGATGGAAGCCGACGTTTTCCCCCATGGCCGCCGTGACCGCGCAGATCTCCGGATGCTTCTCGCCGCTTTCAGCCATGAAGCCGCCGAGAATATCCGCGTAAGTGGGTTCTTCGTGGGGTTTCGGCACAATGCCGGTTTCCAGGTCAAACGGACCGACGCCGTGATACAGTAAAGGATGCATTCTGGCCGGCTCATAGCCGCGGCCCTTCTGCGTCAGCACATGGATCACGACCGCGCGGTTCATCCGCATGGCGCTCCGGATGATCTTCTCCATGCCCAGCACGTCATGCCCGTCTACCGGCCCCAGATATTTGAGCCCCATGTTCTCGAAGATCATGCCGGAAGGCATCATCAGTTCTTTCAGCGAGTCTTTGGTGTCATCGATGGTCCGGATCAGAGCCTGGCCACCCTGCGAGCCCGAAAGCACCTTCTTCACACCGGTCTTCAGGTTGTTGTAGCCCTTGGAGGAACGCGCGTTGGTGAGAAGTTTTGTGACGCCGCCGACATTACGGGAAATGGACATCTCGTTGTCGTTGAGGATGATGATGAAATTGGTCCTGAGCGCGCTGGCATTGTTCAGCGCCTCATATGCTTCGCCGCCGGTAAACGCGCCGTCTCCGATCACGGAAATGACTTTATAGTCTTCCCCTTTGAGATCTCTTGCGCGTACCAGACCGAGCCCTGCCGAAAGGCTGGTCGAAGAATGTCCGGTATTGAAGGTATCATAGGGCGATTCATTGGTCTTTGGAAAACCCGACATGCCGCCGAATTCGCGGAAATGATCAAAGCCGTCCATTCTGCCGGTCAACAGTTTCCAGGTATAGCATTGATGGCCGACGTCGAATATCAGTTTATCTTTCGGGAAGTCAAAACAACGCCAAAGAGCCAGCGTCAGTTCCACCGTACCCAGGTTGGACGCCAGATGCCCGCCTTTTTTGGAGACCCGATCCAGAAGGAATTCGCGGATCTCTTTTGAAAGTGTGTTCAGTTGTTTTCTGTCCATTTGCCGGATCTCATTCTGATCCGGAACTCTTTCCAGCATGGCATGCCTCAGTTGTTTCGTGAAATCAGCGCTTCAAACAATTCTTTCAGGAACGCGTTCTCGCCGGTCAGTGAATCCAGAAGTCTCATGGCATCCTGTGAAAGCTTTTCCACCGTCTCCAGCGCGCTGTCCATGCCATAAAGCGATACAAAGGTCGTCTTCTGGTTGCGTTCATCGGAATGCACGCTCTTGCCCATGGTCTCATTGTCTGACGTGACGTCCAGAATGTCATCCCGGATCTGGAACGCGACACCGATGCGGTTCGCGATCTTCTCACAGGTCTGGATGTCTTCACGGGAGGCGCCCGCGAGGGTCGCTCCGATCATCATGGAAGCCTCGAGAAGCGCGCCGGTCTTGTTCCTCTGGATGTAATCCAGTTCCTCCGGTCCGAGGCCCTTGCCGCTTTTTTCCACGTCCAGGGTCTGTCCGCCGATCATGCCGAAGATCCCGGTCTTGTTCGTGAGGATCCGGATCGCCTCACCGACGCTTTTGACGTCCGGCGTCAGCTGAAATCCCTGGGAGGCGGTCTCGAGCGCGAACATCATGAGCGCGTCGCCGGCCAGAACTCCCATGTCTTCACCGTATTTCGCCCAGGTCGACGGCTGACCGCGGCGAAGCGTATCATTGTCCATGCAGGGCAGATCGTCGTGGATCA
>DBVJ01000127.1 GCA_002308115.1 Lachnospiraceae bacterium UBA1267 | reverse complement strand
TCATGCCCTGGTCGCCTGCGCCGATCCGGTCCAGTTCCTCGTCGTCCATCTCATTTTCCTTGACCTCCAGCGCGTTGTCCACGCCGAGGGCAATGTCCGCGGACTGTTCGTCGATGGCGGTAAGCACTGCGCAGGTGCTGCCGTCAAAGCCGTATTTCGCCCGGTTGTAGCCGATCTCGTTGACCGTTTCGCGGACGATCTGCTGGATGTCCACGTAAGCCTTGGTCGTGATCTCGCCCATGACCAGCACAAGACCGGTCGTCACGCAGGTCTCGCATGCAACGCGGCTCATCGGGTCTTCCCGGATGAGTGCGTCCAGAATCGCGTCGGAGATCTGATCGCAGATCTTGTCCGGATGACCTTCCGTTACGGATTCCGAAGTAAATAAAAAGTGTCTGTCTTCCATGAAGCTCCTCTGAAAGCGGGCTTTCCGTCCGCTTTATTTTAAAGTCTTCCGCTCCTCTATGCAGCAAGCTTCCGGCTTGTTTACTCTCTGTCGTTGTCGGTGTATTCCAGGTTGGCGAACTTGGTCAGTTCCGCGATCCAGCTGAGTTTGACCTTGCCGATCTCGCCCGCACGGTTCTTCGCGATGATCAGTTCCGCAATGCCTTTGTCCGGCGTATCGGGATCATAGACCTCGTCACGGTAAATGAACATGACGATGTCGGCGTCCTGCTCGATGGCGCCCGAGTCACGAAGGTCGGAAAGCACCGGACGGTGCGCGCCTGCGGGACGGTCGTCCGGCTTACGGCTGAGCTGCGCCAGCGCGAGGACCGGCACGTCCAGCTCACGGGCAATGCCCTTCAGTCCGCGGGAGATCTCGGAAATCTCGGATTCGCGGCTTCCGTTGCCGCGTCCGGAGCCGGACATCAGCTGCATGTAGTCGATGATGATGCACTGGATGTTGTACTCCAGTTTGTAGCGTCTGCAGCGCGTGCGGAGTTCCGAAAGCGTGATGCCGGAGGTGTCGTCGATGATCAGACTGGATTTCGAAAGCATTTCCGCGCTGTTGACCAGTTCGTCCCACTCTCTCTCGTTCAGGTCGCCGCTTCTCAGCTTCGTGCTGGAAATGTGCGACTCCATGGCGAGAATACGCTTGCAAAGCTGCTCCCGGCCCATTTCCAGTTCGAACAGCACGGTCGGATAACCCTTCTTCACGGCGAAATGCGCCGCCATGTTCAGCGCGAACGCGGTCTTGCCCATGGCGGGACGGCCGGCCAGAATGATCAGGTTGGACTTCTGGAAGCCGTTCGTAAAATGATCCAGCCTGGTGAATCCGGTCTCCAGGCCCGTAATGCCGCCCTTGACCTTGGAGGCTTCCTGGATCTCGTTCAGCGTATTCACGACGATCTTGTCGATCGGCTCCGTCGCGTTCTTGATGCGCTTTTCGAGAAGGTCGAAGATCTGATGCTCGACATTCTCCGTGATCCGCTGCGCGCTGTCCTTGCCAAGATAGATCTGGTTGGTCAGGCCTTCAAATGTCGTGACCATGCGCCGCATCAGCGCCTTGTCCGCCACGATCTTGGCATAAGAGCCGGCATTTGCGGTGGTAAAGACCTGGTTCGCGAGTTCGCGGAGCGTGTCGATGGAGTAGACTTCAGGCGCGACGTCTTTCTCTTTCAGCGCATTCTGAAGCGTGACCGGATCGATCGGCAGGCCCTTCTCGTTCAGTTCCAGGATCGTATCATACATGATCCCGTACTGATGCTGATAAAAGTCATCCGAAGTCAGGATGCCCGCAACGTCGCCGATCGCGTCGGCCGAATACAGCATCGACGCAATGACGGACTGTTCGGCCTCGATCGAATGGGGAGGCGTACGCGGCACAAGCATTTCACGTTCGTCCATGTCAGGCCTTCTTTCCGTTTCCTTCCACATTGACGTGCAGTACCGTGGACACTTCGGGGTGCAGCTTGATCGGAACGTCGAACTTGCCGACTTCCTTGATCGGATCGGCCAGGATGATCTTCTTCTTGTCGATCTCGATGCCCAGCTGGTCCTTGAAGGCTTCGGCGATCTCCTTGGAAGAGACCGACCCGAACAGTTTGTTGTCCTTTCCGACCTTGACACCGACGTTGATGAACATGCCGGCAAGTTTGTCCTTCAGCGCAAGCGCCTCTTCATAGCGCTTCTGCGCCAGTTTCTCCTGATGCTGCTTCTGAAGGCGCATATCGTTCTTGACCTTCGCGGTGGCTTCCGCCGCCAGTTTCTTGGACACAAGGTTCCGGCCGTAGCCGTCCTTCACCGTGACGGTGTCGCCTTTTCGTCCGAGTGCACGGACGTCTTCGAGTAAAATGACTTCCATGTATTTCTCCTTATCGCGCGCCGTATGCGCGCACGTTCCATTACCTTGGGGGCTAGGGGCTTAGGCCTCTGTCTTCTTCGCGCCGGTCTCTTCAAGGATCACGGCCTTCAGCTTCTCGACAGCTTCGTCCATCGTGATGCCGGTGAACTGCGCGCCGGCCACGCTTCTGTGTCCGCCGCCGCCAAGCTTCTCCATCATGACCTGGACGTTGACTTCGTCGATCGAGCGGGCGCTCAGATAGATCTTGTTCTCAAACTCGGTCAGAACGAAGCTGGCCTTGATGTCTCTGATCTCCAGAAGCTCATTGGCCGCCTGCGCTGCGACAACGGTCTGGTTGGGGTTCGCGCCCTGCGTCGGACAGACGCTGATGACGAAATAGTTTTCAAATACTTCCGCGCGGCGGACGGTCTCCGCCCGGAGCACGTAGTCTTCCATCGTGTCGCGGAACAGTTTCCTGACACGCGTCACGTCCGCGCCGCAGCGCCTCAGATACGCGGCCGCTTCGAAGGTCCTTACGCCGGCTTTGTCCTCGAAGTTGTTGGTGTCCATCACGATGCCCGCCAGCACGGCATCTGCTTCCGCAGGCTTCAGGCGCATGTTCTCGCCGTAATACTGGACCACTTCCGCAACCATTTCCGCTGTGGAGCTCGCGAATGGCTCGACGTAGGAAAGCATGGCGTTCTCGATGATCTCGCGGCCCTGACGGTGATGGTCCATGACGACCACCGAGGAGATCCGCTTCAGAAGATCCGGACAGACCGTATAGGACGGACGGTTCGTGTCGACGACCACCAGGAGCGTGTTCTTGCCTGCCATGGAAAGCGCGGTCTCGGGATCCACGAAGAGGTCCGCGTTGTAATCCGTATTGGTCGTGAAAGTCTGAAGGAGCGGCTTCACGCTGGACGTGACTTCATCCAGAACGATGTGCACTTCCTTGCCGCTCGTCGCAGCCACGCGGTAAATGCCCATGGCGGCGCCGATGCAGTCCAGATCCGAGATCGGATGACCCATGATGATCACGTCGTCTCTGGCCTCGATCAGCTCTCTGAGCGCCTGTGCCTTGATCCTAGCCTTGACACGTGTGGAACGTTCCGTGCTCTTCGCCTGGCCGCCGAAATAACTGATCTTCGAACCGTCCTTCACGACGACCTGGTCGCCGCCTCTGCCGAGGGCCATATCGATGGCCATCCGCGCGTAATCGTAATTCTTCTCGTAGTTCCCGCCGGAAAGGCCCACGCCGATCGACAGGGTCACCGGGATATTGTTTCCGATGTTGACGGTCTTGATCTCCGAAAGGATGCTGAAATTCGAAGCCTTCATGCTCTCCAGCGCCGCGTTTCGGAACACTGCGATGAAGCGGTCCTTCTCCAGTTTCCGGATAATGCCGTGATACTCGCCGATGTACTGGGAAAGCTTTCTTTCCAGAAGCGCCGACAGAAGAGAACGGCGGATATTTTCCACGTCCGCCAGGACTTCCTCGTAGTTGTCAAAATAGATGACGGCGACGATGGGACGTTCGTCTTCCAGGGTCTTCTGATAGTACAGAAGGTCTGTCTTGTCCGTCAGGTAGCCGATGTAGAGGCCTGTTCCCTTAAGGTCCGAAAGGTCCGACAGCTGCTCGGCTGTCTCCTCCGGGAACGGTGTGATGTGGAAATCATAGGTCCTGCCTTCATTTTCCACTTCCAGAAGACTGTCCTCGTCAAAATCCGCGTTCTCCAGACCCGGGAACAGATTCGAAAGCATTTTCACTTTCTTCTTCTGCAGGAACTGTTTTTGAAACGCAACGCTAGGTCTCAGGATGTCCCCCGACTGATTCGTGATCACAAACGGAAGATCGATGTTGTTGATGAGATCTCTCTGCGCTTCGGAGAAGTTCTCTCCATAAGCGATGAGGTCCTTCTCGATCTTCTTGCGGAGGACCAGGTAAAGGATAAGCGCGGCAAGAAGAAAGACCGCCGCGGCGATCGCGAGCACGATGCCCGCGTTTGTATTCACGAAGAGCATGACAATGGCCAGGACGGCCAAAAGCCCTCCCAGAATAAACGGCCACCGAAAATAATATCTCAGATCCGTCTTTCCTCGTTTCATTGCTTCCTCCGTATGTCATTTCCCGCTTCGGGGCGCAAAAAGAGAACACTTCCCAAAGTATTTTGATATTATACCAAAAGCGCGGGGTTCTTTCAATCGGTGTTTCAAGAGCGGCTTCTTAAATAAATAGACGATCCGTGCATAAAACCCTTGCATTTCCTTGCACCGCGTGCTAAACTACCCGATTGTGACGCAATATCATTTCCTTGCTCCCGGCACACCGGGGGCCAGAGACCAAAAGGAGGCAAAGCGATGAACAAGTACGAACTGGTCGTTGTTCTGGATGCCAATCTGGAAGACGACGCAAGGTCTGCTGCCATGGAAAAAGTCAACGGCTACATTGAAAGAGCCGGCGGCAAAGTGGAAAAGACCGACGAGTGGGGCAAGAAGCAGCTTGCTTACGAGATCAAAAAGGCCACCGAAGCGTATTACACCTTCATTACCTTCGAAGCGCCCGAGACCGCTCCCGCCGCGATCGAGTCGGACATCCGCATCATGGAGCAGGTTCTCAGATTCCTGATCGTGAAACAGGAAGCATAAGAACCGGAGGTAAATTATGAATTCAGTGATCTTATGCGGCAGATTGACCAAAGATCCTGAGGTCCGTTATTCATCGGGTGAGCGTCAGATGCCTATCGCGCGTTATACGCTCGCGGTGGACAGAAGGGGCCGCAGGGGCGCGCAGGACAATCAGGGACAGACCGCGGATTTCATTCCGTGTGTTGCCTTTGACAGAGCTGCTGAATTTGCCGAGAAATACCTGAAGCAGGGTACGAAGATGATCGTCAGAGGCCGTATCCAGACCGGCAGTTACACCAACAGAGACGGTCAGCGCGTCTACACGACCGAAGTGATCATCGAAGACCAGGAGTTCGCGGAATCCAGAAACACGTCCTCTCAGGGCGACAACAGTTTCTCACAGAGTTTCCGTCAGAACGAAGAGAGACCGCGTGACAATCAGTCGTTCAGCCAGAATACGGCGGACGCTGGAGACGGTTTCATGAATATCCCGGACGGCGTCAGCGACGAAGGACTGCCGTTCTCGTAAAGATTTTTGGAGGTTCATCATGGCATTTGATAGAGAAGCAAAGGCCGACGCGCCGTTCAAGAAACGCCCCATCCGCAGAAAGAAGAAAGTCTGCGCGTTCTGCTCTAGCACCGAGGGCGCCGGCGTCATCGACTATAAGGACGTTGCGAAACTTCGGAAGTATATCTCCGAAAGAGGAAAGATCCTTCCCCGCCGTGTGACAGGTACTTGCGCAAGACATCAGCGTGACCTCACAAC
>DBVJ01000133.1:2378-5088 GCA_002308115.1 Lachnospiraceae bacterium UBA1267 | reverse complement strand
TCCGTGAGGGCGTAGCCGTCCACGGTCATGTGATGCTCCGTGGCGGTCGAGGCGACGAGTTCAGAGGCGGGGATGGCCCGGAGATCGGCGAGGGTCTCGGCGCCCCAGCGCTTTTTCAATGCTTCGCCGGCCTCAAGCGCTTCGGGAAGAAGACGGAAGGAGTGCGGGGGCTCTTTCGAGGCCACCGTGGAGCTTTCCAGGAAGACACGGTTGAACAGGCCTTTTGCGAGCGGGGAGGTGCAGAGCGCGCTTACGGCCGCCGCGCCTGCGGATTCGCCGCCCAATGTAATGTTGTCCGGGTCTCCGCCGAAGGCTTCGATGTTGTCGCGGACCCATTCAAGGGCTTTGATCTGATCGAGGAGGCCATAGTTGCCGGTCGTGCCGTTCGGGGACTCCGCCTGAAGCTCCTCAAGCGCCGCATAGCCGAAAACGCCCAGCCGGTAATGCATGTTGACGTAGACGATGCCTTCCTTGGCCATGCTCTGGCCCTGATAGTCCGCAAACCACGGCTGGCCGGTCTGAAGCGAGCCGCCGTGAATGTACACATAGACCGGAAGACCTTTCTGGCTGCCCGCAGGCTTCATGACGTTGACGTACAAGGCGTCTTCGCTGACCGCCGGCTGATAATTGTCGGTCATGTCGAACCATTTGTAATCATGGTAGCCGATGATCTGATACAGAGAATAATAAAGGGGCAGGTTCCGGGGCTGCTGGAACATGGGCGCGAAATGATCCGCTTCCAGCACGCCTTCCCAGGGCGCCGGATCCTGCGGCTCCTTCCAGCGGAGATCGCCCACGGGCGGCGCGGCGTAGGGAATTCCGGTGTACAGTTCCACGTCGCCGGTCTCATTGAGGACGCCGCGGACTTGTCCGCCGGTCACGGAGACGACCGCCGTCCGGACCGGATCCTTTGTACTGACAGCCGGAACGCGCTTCATGGGCGGCCAGGTCAGGAAAAGGATCGCGGCGAAAGCGCCGAAATATAAGATCCAGCTCAGGATCTTCAGTGTCCAGTGCTTCCTAAAGACGCCTGTTTCCCACAGAACGAAAAACAAGACGGTCAGAAGAAGGACCAGGATCCATCCCAGAAAAGAGTTCTGATTCAGTTCCAGAACCAGAAGGAAGAGGAGAAACAGCAAAACCGTGATGATGCGTCTTGCGATCATATTTTACCCCCTGCGCGCTTCACGAAGCGGCTTGTCCCAGAAAACTTTGCCGTCAAACTGTTCTGCCAGACGGTCAATCACTTCGTTAAACCCAAGAAGCAGCTTCTGCTCCCGCTTCTTGGAACGGCGGCCCTTGCTGTCGAAGAGCACTTCTTCGGCATAGGCATCGTAGGAGACCGCATAATCTTCTTCGTCCCGATGCGGGAAAAATGTGACCGCGGCCGTGTAGCTGATATGCCCCTGTTCGGAATCCGAGATCAGAAGGACCAGAGCCGCGTGCCGTTCCACTTCATTGTAAACGGCTTCCGCTTCCAGATACTGCTCAAACACATTGACAGTCATAAAAGGACTCCTTTATTTCAGTTTCTGCTGTTTCATCCAGATCGTCATCACGAGGCTGTGCGGAAGGATCTTCACCAGAGCCACCTGCGCCTTGGCCTTGAAGCCCGGCACCACGTGGTCTTTTCCGCGCGAAAGCGCCTTCCAGGCCTTGTCCACGATGAAAGACGTTTCATACATCGTAACGTATTTTTTCACGACGGCATCTTCGTTTTTCCGAACTGCGCGGTCAAAGAAGGCGGTTTTCGTCCAGAAGGGGCAGAGCGCCATGACCTGGATGCCGCGCTTTTTGACCTCCCGGTTCAGCGCTCTGGAAAAACTTAAGACAAAGGCCTTCGAAGCGCCATAGACGTTGATATAGGGGATGGGCTGGAAAGCCGCGACCGAGGCGATCTCGATGATCCGCCCGCCGTTGTGCATATAGGGCAGCACAAGCTTGGTCATGGCGGTGAGCGCACGGCAGTTCAAATCGATCATGCCCAGGTCATCTTCCATCGAAAGTTTCTCGACCGCATCGAATTTGCCATAGCCGCTGGCGTTGATGAGAAGACGGACGTCCGGCTGCTCTTTCCGGAGAAGGTCTTCCATTTTCCCGATGAAGGAAGGATCAGAAAGATCCAGGGGCACAGGCCGAACCGGGACCGGGGTCTCGTCCTGAAGCGCGCGGAGCTTGTCTTCCGTACGCGCAACGGCCCATACTTCCTCCACGTTCATGTGGTCTTTCAGGGTCTTTACGAATTCGCGTCCTATGCCGCTGGACGCACCGGTGATGATGGCAATGTTTTTCATAAAGCGGATCCTCCATATTGCCGGATATCGAACGGTCTTCAAAAAACAAACCGGGCGCATGCCCGGTCTTAACTTCCTGAAAAGCCTCTCGGCTGAAGAGCGAAGTACGGGAGTCGAACCCGCCTCCTCGGCTTGGGAAGCCGATGCACTACCGATGTGCGAACTTCGCTTTTGTCTACCCTCTCAGCGGCCGCCGAAGTCCCTTCAACGGACACCGGAGAAATAGATAGGGTTATTTTATCAGCACTTTTCCAAAATGTAAAGGGCTTCTTTGACGGAGAATGGCTTTCCTGCTGGAAAAACGCGTTGGCAAGGCGCGGACGGGGGAGTATAATATTTTCAAATAACGGTCTGTCAAAGGAGGACACCATGCCCGGCTGGCTAAAAGATGCTGTATTCTATGAGATCTATCCGCA
>DBVJ01000133.1:0-2368 GCA_002308115.1 Lachnospiraceae bacterium UBA1267 | reverse complement strand
TCGAACGGCGACGGGATCGGGGACATCCCGGGAATCGAGGAGAAGCTCGATTACGTAAAAGGCCTTGGCTGCAACGCAATCTGGCTGAATCCCTGCTTTGACTCGCCCTTCATGGACGCGGGCTATGACGTCAGGGATTACAAAAAGGTTGCTCCGCGCTACGGGACGAATGAAGACCTTGAGCGCCTGTTCCGCACGGCGCATGAAAAGGGCATCCATATCATTTTAGACCTGGTCGTGGGACACACCTCCGACCAGCACGAGTGGTTTCTCTCGTCCAAAGACCCGGACCAGGACGCATACAAGAACCGCTACGTCTGGACCGACAGTGTCTGGAACGCGCCGCCGGAATACAAATGGGAGCGCGGCCTTGCAGACCGGGACGGCAGCTACATGGTCAATTTCTTCAGTTCCCAGCCGGCGCTGAATTATGGCTTCAAGGAGATCACGCATCCCGAATGGCAGCTTCCGACGGATCATCCGGACTGCAGAAAGACGGTGGAAGCCGTGAAGGACGTCATGCGTTTCTGGCTTGACCGCGGCGCGGACGGTTTCCGCGTGGACATGGCGGATTCTCTCGTGAAAAACGACGACGATCGGAAGTCTGCGACTTCGGCTATCTGGCGCGAGATCCGGGGAATGCTGGACCGTGAATACCCCGAGGCTGCATTTATCTCCGAATGGTCGAACCCGGACCTCTCATTGAATGCCGGCTTCCATGCGGATTTCCAGCTCGATCACGGAGACAACTGGTATCACGCGCTCTGCCGCGCAGGACTATGGGGCGAGGAAGGGCCGAAAGCGCCGGTCTTCAGCCCCGACGGCAATGGCGACGTCACGCATTATCTCACGCGTTATCTCCGGGAACTTAAAAATGCGGAGGGCAGGGGCTATCTCAGCATGATCACCTGCAACCACGACACACCGAGGCTTTCCGCAACGCTGACGCCGGAAGAGAGACGGCTCGCCTCCGCGTTCCTTCTTCTCATGCCCGGCGCGCCCTTCGTCTACTACGGCGACGAGATCGGCATGCGCTATCAGGACGGCCTCCGCTCGAAAGAGGGCGGCTATCAAAGGACCGGGAGCCGGACGCCCATGCAGTGGACGACAGGAAAAAACCTGGGCTTTTCCACCGCAGCGGCGGAAGACCTGTACCTGCCGGTCGATCCGCTTCCGGACGCGCCGACCGTCGAAACGGAGGAAAAAGACCCGGATTCCATGCTGTATCTGTTCCGCCGGGTGCTCGCGTTCCGGAAAGGGCACGAAGAACTGCACGCGGACGGCGCGATCACGCCGGTCTATGCAGAAAAGGGGAAATATCCTTTCGCCTTCCGAAGGGACCGCTTCCTCATTTGCGTAAACCCCACGTTAACGCCGCGTGAAGCAGAGCTTAACGCAGAACTCAAAGGGACGCTTGCGCTCCTCGTGGAAGGGAAGCCGGGGAAAGAGATGCCGACGGTGAGTCTCGCCGATGGGAAAATCACGCTGGGACCTCAGGTAATGGCGGTGTTTGAACTGAAATAACGGGCCGGTCCGACATTTTCGCCCGATGATTCGTATTCATGAATGAAGGGAAAAGAATGCCCTTCGAACCATTCATACTGAAAGAATCAGCAGGAGGGTATCATGAAACGCATACTCATTCTCGTATTGATCATATCGCTGGCAGCGGGTCTTCTTTCGGGCTGCACGGGACCGAAGACGCCCGAAACGGAGCCGCTAGACCAGGTCACGCCGGCAGAAGATGGACAGCCATCAGAGAAACCGGCAGACAACGAGACAGAAGAAACCTTTGAAGTCGCGACCGGTTTCCCGTATTCGGGAGTCGTTTATGAGTACTGCCTGTACCATATGAATACGCTTTATACAGGAAAGGGTATTCTGGAGAAACTTCCTGAAGGCGCGGAACTGATCGGAAAGATTCGTTCGACAAATGCGGAAAAGCTGCCGGACGAAGAACTCACAGCTGCTCAGCTTTATGAGGGAATGAAAATCTACTCGCTGGAGGGCGGAAAGAAGCTTTTTGCCGTATATGACGAGACCCATGTCATGCAGCTGGAACCCTATGAGGGGGATAGAGAGGACCTGTACATCCCGCCCTGGATGCGGAGAGATCCCTTCCCGCCGAAGCTGTCGGACGATGTGGATCCGAGCCGGCGCTTCTGCATTTCGGTATTTCCGAACGCAGACAGGGATCTGGTCATTGAAAAGATCGTCAAGGACCTTCGGGCCGGACTGATCTATGATCTGATTGGAGAGAAGACCTTCTATGTGTATGCCGCGGACGTGGTCGAAGGCAAAGAAGAAGGCGCGATCTGGATGCGGTCGTTATTGGGCATTGAAGGCGTGATGGCGGTCGAAAGACCGC
>DBVJ01000121.1 GCA_002308115.1 Lachnospiraceae bacterium UBA1267 | reverse complement strand
ATCGGCGAGATCGGCGGCTCCGGCGAAGAAGAGGCTGCGGAGTTCATCAAGACGCGGATGACCAAGCCCGTTGCGGCCTTCATTTCCGGACAAACGGCTCCGAAGGGCAAGAGAATGGGCCACGCAGGCGCCATCATTTCCGGCGGAAAGGGCACCGCAGCCGGCAAGATCGCCGCGCTCACGGAAGCAGGCGTCATCGTGGCGCCGACCCCGGACGTCATCGGCGAAGCGCTGGTCACTGCGGCAAAGAACGCGGGTGTGTACGAGAAGCTTCTCAACGCATAAGGCTTCCGGCGGGTTCTTCGGTTCTGAGATCAGGTGCCGATCTTCGGCACGGAGGAAAATATGTATTTCGGCAATGTTTTGAATTCCATGCTGACGCCTTTGTTCGCGTGCTTCGTCATCGCGGCGCTCGGATATCTTCTGGGCGGCATCAAGATCAAAGGCATCTCGCTGGGCACCGCAGGCGTCCTTGTCATTGCGCTGGTGTATGGCATCCTTTTGTCCACATTTGCGAAGACCGGCGACGACGGCACGACAGTCTCGGCCTTTACGGTCGGCAGCAAGACGATCACGCTGTTCTCCGAGTCCATCAAAAGCTCCTACAGCTTCATTTCCAACCTGGGGACTGCGCTCTTCGTCACCGCGGTCGGTCTGATCGCCGGCCCGAAGTTCTTCCGGAACTTCAACAAGAAAATGATCGGCTACGTGCTGATGGGCATCGCGGTCATCCTGACCGGCGTCCTGGTGACCGTTCTGGTCATCAAGATCTTCAACGTCGATACCTCGCTGGCGCTCGGCCTCATGACCGGCGCGCTGACCTCGACTCCCGGCCTTTCCGCCGCGAAGGAGAGCGTTGTGAATGCCGACGCGGCGACCGCAGGCTACGGCATCGCCTATCTTTTCGGCGTCCTGGGCGTCGTTCTGTTCGTCCAGCTTGTTCCGAAGATCGGCAAGGTGGACGTGGCGAAGGAGCGGGAGCTTCTCATCGCTGAGAACCAGGTCGAGATCAAGGACGATGGCAAGAAACGCTGGAAAGTCGACCCCGTGTCCTTCTTCCCCTTCATGTTCACGGTCGTCTGCGGCCAGATTCTCGGCGCGATCAAGATCCCGATCGGCGGCGGCAGCTACTTCTCGCTGGGCTCCTCCGGCGGCGTGCTCGTCATGGGCCTCATCGTCGGACATTTCGGCCGTCTCTTCGGCATTGACATGAGAGTGGACAAGAAGACGCTGAATTTCTTCCGCGAGCTCGGCCTCATGCTCTTCCTCATCGGTGCGGGCGTGCCCGGCGGCGTGAACTTTATGAAGCACGTGAGCCTTGCCTCCTTCCTATTCGGCATGCTCATGACCATGCTTCCGATGGTCATCGGTTTCATTCTGGGCAAATTTGTCTTCAAGTTCCGGATCTTCAACAACCTGGCCTCCATCACCGGCGGCATGACCTCCACGCCTGCTCTTGGCACGCTGATCTCCGTCGCAGGCACTGATGAGATCGCAGGCTGCTACGCGGCGACCTACCCCATCGCGCTCGTGCTGGTCGTCCTGGCCGCCAAGATCATACCGATGATCCTCTGATTCAACAGCCGTAACGAAAGGACCCCGCCCGTGCTTGCACGAGGCGGGGTCCTTTTGAAACGACTCCTTTTGGGGTCGTGCGCGCGGCCAGTTCTTCGATGGAACGCCTGCGTCCGCGCGTCTTCTACGGAGGGTAGAGGTGCGGAACGTAAGGGACTATACGGCGGGGAGAACCACATTTTTCCAAGGAAATAATTGACAAAACGGACCGGAGCGCCTAAGGTAGAAATAGTCTATAAGACATAAACTGCCGAAAGAGGAAGATATGGAACAACTGACGATGGGCTCGATGGAAGAGCAGTTTATGAATATCATCTGGGAGGTCGCTCCAGTCTCATCGAGAGAACTGGTACGGCTCAGCGCGGAGAGGCTCGGCTGGAAGAAGTCCACGATGTTCACAGTCCTTCGGAGGCTGGGCGAGAAAGGCCTTCTTGTAAACGAGAGCGGTATGGTAAGGGTTTTAATGAGCCCTGAAGAGTTCAAGACCGCGCAGACGGAAAATGTCGTCGACAGACATTTCAAAGGCTCCCTGCCTTCGTTCATCGCGGCGTTTACGTCGAAAAACAAGCTGTCAGAGAAGGACGTTGCGCGCATCCGCGCGATCATCGACAACTGCGGCAAGGAGGATTGAATGAGTCCGCTGCTCCTCAAGGTCCTGCAGATCTCGCTGGCTTCCGCCGTGCTCATCGCGGCGGTCGTTCTCGTGCGCGCTGTCCTTCTGAAGGCCAAATGCGCGCGCGGCGCGATCCTGGTGCTTTGGGCAGCGGTCGGCATACGGCTTCTTCTCCCGGTCTCGGTCGGGTCCGCCGTCGGCATCCTTCCGGGGCTCACCTATGCGAATGACGGACGGGCTTCCCGGCAAAACATGATCGTCCAGGAGGAGGACCTTACGACCGTCACCATGGTTCCCCCGAAGGACGGGGAAACGCTGGAGTCCGCCCCGACCGTCAGATCCTTTCATATTCCGGTTTCTCCTGAGACCTTGCTGCTTTTTGCGTATCTCACCGGCCTCGCAGGCCTTTTGATCTACTATGCGGTGAGTTTTGCGCGCCTTGCGCGCATCGTCCGCCGCGCACGGTCTTTGGGCGACGGGATCTATGCCTCGGAAGAGGTGGACGCGGCTTTCGTTTTCGGCGTCTTTTCGCCCCGCATCATCCTGCCCGCCGGCTTGCCGGCCTTTGTCTGCCGCGTGGTCGTCCGCCACGAGGACGCGCACTTACGGCACGGCGATCATTTCTGGAAGCCGCTGGCCTTCTTCCTTCTCGCGCTCCACTGGTTCAACCCCTTCGTGTGGCTGGCTTATTTCCTCTTCGTCCGCGACCTGGAATTCGCCTGCGACGACCGTGCCGCGCAGTATCTGTCCGTGGACGGACGGAAGGAGTACGCGGAGGCCCTTCTGCTCCTCGGAACGGCCGCGCGCCCCGTATCCATCCAGGCAGTCGCCTTCGGAGAGGGAAATGTGGAACAGCGTATCAGGTCGGTCTGCCGTCGCCGGCGTCCCGCGGCCGTCCTCTCGGTCATCGCAGTCCTTTTGGCCGTCACCCTCGGTGCTTTGGCCATGTTGCATCACGAAGAGGGTCTCCGTCAAAGCGCCGCGACCGATACGGACCAGGTCACGATGGTGCCCATGGAACAGGAAACCGCTTTGCCGGACGACCCCTATAGGCCGGTTTCTTCTGCCCCGGGGCCAATCTACGATGTGACCGAGACGCCTGCCCGGGAGAACTGACCCCGGAGGAGTCGCGGTCGCTTTCTGCGTCCTGGGCGCCGTGATTCTCGCCGCCTATAATGAGAAGAAAGTCATGAAGATCATTACTGAGAAGAAGGCGGAATGAACAAGAAACTCCTGAAAACCCTCATCCCTACGATTTTGCTGGCCGCGGTGCTCATCGCCGCGGTCGGCAGTCTGGTTATGGGACGCTCAAACCGTACCAACGACCCGACGGCGGAATCCAGAGCGGCGGATTATTCGGAAAATGAAGAGTCGAAGGATCCGGAGGGTGTGAGCGAAGGGGAGAGCAATCCCGCCGGTCCTTCCGCGGTTCCCGCGAACTCCTCTGAAACAGAGACCGAAACCGAGACGGAAACCGAGACCGAGACGGAGACAGAGGCGCCGGATCCGCTCTCCGTGAAAAGGATCTGGGTGGGCGACTCCCGCATCGTCGGTCTCACGGAGACCGGCCTCGGAGACCCGGAACTGGATACCTTCATCGGGAAGAACGGACGCTATTACATTTGGTTCTATAACGACGCGCTGCCGGTCCTCCGCGAACATCTGGATACCGGCGAACAGTACGAGGTCATTGTCCAGATCGGCATCAATGACTGTGCGAACAAGCAGATGCGCCTTCTGTCCTATTACGGGGAAGATTACGCAAAGCTCATCAATTCATTAATCGACGAATACCCCAACGCCCGCTTCTGGTTCCTGTCAATCGGCGAAGTCATCGGGACCTACGGCGGCGGCACACAGTGGGAAGTGAAAATGAAGGACCTGAACCCGCTGGTCGGCCCCTTCAACGAGATCATGAGGACCGAGTGCCGCGCGAATTACCTGCCCGTCGGCGAGCTCATCAAGGAAGAGCACCGAAGCTACGCGGACAACGTCCATTATTCCGAAGAGACCAACAGGTGGCTCTACGATTACGTGCTCGAAGCCATCAAAAATACCGTAGAGGAAGAAACGCAGGCGCCTACGGTCGACAAAGGGGACGAGAAGCCTGTCGAGTGAGATAAACAGTCTTTGCATCAGAAAAAGCACCCGGCCGTTGCCGGGTGCTTCTTCGTCTTCGGAAAGCCTTGCTTACTCCTTTGCCGCAGCTTCTTCTCTGGCCTTCTGCTGTTCCTTGAAGGCCGTGAGGAAGCGGTTGATCCGGTCCGTTGGGACCAGGAAGTCTGCAAGAGAACTGTTGTGGTTCAGGTTGTCGATGACCAGCGCGATGTACTTCGAAAGATCGACGCTGGAATAATACGGCCGCTCGAAGAGTTCAGGCATCTGATAGGTCAGGTTGGTCGTGAGGACCTTGTAGATCGTGCCTTCCTCATAGGCCTTGTCAAACTTTTCCAGTCCGTTGGTGAACAGGCCGAAGGTGGCCAGAACGAACACGCGGCCGGCATGGCGCTTCTTGAGTTCCGCCGCGACTTCCAGCATGGATCCGCCGGAACTGATCATATCGTCGAAGATCAGCACGTCCTTGCCTTCGAGGTCCGTGCCCAGATATTCGTGCGCGACGATCGGGTTGGTGCCGTTCACGATCTTCGTATAGTCGCGTCTCTTGTAGAACATGCCGACGTTCACGCCCAGATAGTTCGCGACGTTGACCGCGCGGTTCATGCCGCCCTCGTCCGGGCTCACGACCATCAGATGGTCGGAGTCGAAATGAATGTCGGGCGTGGAGTGCGCGAGGCCCTTGATGAACTGATAGGTGCAGGCGATGTTCTCGAAGCCGCAGTTCGGGATGGCGTTCTGGACCCGCGGGTCGTGCGCGTCGAAGGTAATGATGTCGTCCACGCCCATTTGCACGAGTTCCTGAAGCATGTACGCGCAGTCCAGAGACTCTCTCTTCGTGCGGCGGTGCTGGCGGCTTTCGTACAGGAAGGGCATGATGACCGTGATGCGCTGCGCCTTGCCCTGGATCGCGCCGATGATGCGCTTCAGATCCGCATAATGGTCGTCCGGGGACATGTGGTTCACGATGCCTCTGACCTTGTAGGTGAGACTGTTGTTCAGGACGTCGGTCATGATGTACACGTCATAGCCGCGCACCGATTCCGTGATCTCGCCCTTGCCTTCGCCTGAACCGAAGCGCGGAACCCGCGAGCCCAGGATGTAGGAATCCCGCTGATACCCGCGGAAATGCAGCGCGTTCTCGCCCTTGGCGCGTTCGCGTTCGCTGCGCCAGTAGGCCAGATAGGCGTCCACTTTCTCCGCGAGCGGCATGATATTGTCCATCGCAATAATGCCCAGTGTTCCGACCGGTATCGTTTCCAGTTTGATCTCCGCCATGATGCCCCCCTTGGTGTCTTATGGAATCTTCAGTTTCGCTTTGAAAGCATTTTCCTGATCCGGATGTCGTCCCCTGAAAGCCTGACGGGCTCGTAGCTCGAAAGGATCCGGGAAGCCACCCGTTCCGTATAGCGCTCTTTCAGTGTTGAAAGATCCAGATTGGTGGAAATGACCGTGCTCATGTGATGGATGGCGCGTTCGTTGACGATCTGGAAGAATTTTCCGCTGGTGTAGGTGTTCAGAAGCTCTGTCCCGAGGTCGTCGATGATGAGAAGGTCCGACTGAAGCAGTCTGTCCGTGAGGACCGCCTGCGCCTCATTGTCATGCGAAGACAGCACTTCCGAGAACTTTTCAAACAGTGAGACGGAAGAGTAGTAGAGGACGGAGAATCCCCGGTCCAGAAACGCCTTCGCCACGCAGTTGGAGAGAAATGTCTTCCCGACGCCCGTGGGTCCGTAGAACAGGAAACTCGCGCGCTCCTTCGGGAAACGCTCGGAAAAGGCCTTTAAACGGCCGATGACCGCCGTCATGTCATCATACTGCGAGCGCCCGTTCCGCCCCGGTTTCCGGTCATAAAACGCGGTAGAAAGCGTGCCAAAGTTCTCTTCCGAGAGCACTTCGCCGAGCCGGCTGTCCTGATACAGAAGGCGCCGCTCTTCTTCGCGGAAACAGTGGCACTTTTCACGGCCGACATAGCCGGTATCCTTACAGTCCGGGCAGGTGTAGAATGGTTCGAAATCGGCTTCTTTAAGCCCAAGTTCCGAAAGAAGCGCGCTGCGCTTTCTCCGGGTCTCCTCAAGGGCGCCCTTAAGACGGGCGGATTCGGAGAGGTTCCCAAGGACAAGCGCCTGCGCTCTTTTCGCGGAGAGATCACGGGATTCGTCGCGCAGGCGAAGAAGCTCGGGGTGGGCTTCGTAGAGCGCGGAAACTTTCCGGCGGAACGCCAGGTCATTTGCCGCGCGTCTGTCCTGATAGATCTCCATGATGCGGTTGTATTCTTCAGCGCTCAGGCTCATCGTCAATCCTCGTCCGGATTCGAAAACTTCCGGATCAGTTCGTCATAGTTCACGTCCCGCTGGTCAAAGTTCTGGAAGGAATTGGCCTTCTTACGGGGGCCGGGTGCGGCCTTCTTCGGACCGGAATCCAGCTTTTCAATGTCCGCAAGACAGGTGACGCCGCTTTCTTTCCAGCGCTCCAGGATCTTGTTCACATAGTTGAAGTCCGGAGAATGCAGCCGCGCCATGGTGCGGTTCGCGGCCTCCAGGACGACCGGCAGATCGAAGTCGCTGGTCCAGCGCTCGATGAACTCGGTCTCGCTTTTCACGGGCGCGCGGTTTCGGATCCCGAGAGCGGAGAGCACGCCGTACACGACAGAGTTTCTGGCCTGATTGGCTTCCCGGAGTTCGTCGAGGGTCGCATAGCCTTCCTTGGCCCAGGCTGCGGCGACCGAACGGAGATAATGCGGGTTGGCATGATCCCGGCTGATGCAGTACTCCAGAAGGTATTCCGTCATGTCCTCCCTCCGGCCGAGCGCGGTATAGGCATAGGCCATCGCGTCCCGCATCGCCGCGGACAGGGGCTTCTTCAGATAGAACTCCGCAAGCTGCAGAAGAGAGGTGAAACCGTCGTCCGCCATGAGCTCGTCCTGATCGATGACGCCTTCCACGGGCGCGGGCTTCGCCGGCGTATCGGGTACGGCGGGCGGATCTTCCGGAAGCGCTTTGGCGGAAGCCGCGTGCTTTCTTTCGGGAAGCGGAAGCAGGGTGATCCCGGTCGCTTCTCCATCGTCGAACGATACCTGAAGAAGCCCGAGCTGCTGCCAGTAAAGAAGCGCCTGAAGCACCTTGTTCGGGGTGACGTCAAAGAGGTCCGCCATGTCATTGAGAGACAGCGCGACCGCAGGATCCTGAAGGCAGCGGACCAGGTACAGATAGACCTTCAGAGCCGTTCCGCCCGCCTCTGCCAGATAGGAGTCTATGAATTCGACAGGAAGCTGTACAAATCCGCCGAAATTACGTGATTTCAGTGATAATTTCTTCATAGCGCAAGTATAGCATAACGGCAGAGAAAAAAAGGGTCCAAATCTTCCGATGCGCCGCAAGATGTGGAAAACTTTTGCCGGGCAGGATGCGAAAAGCCCTGAAAACGGCTCCAGTACTGGAAAAACAAGGAGCCGGAGACCAAAGGGCCGTCCGGCTCAAAAATGTGGAAAATGTGGAAAACTCCATCGTGAAACCCCTGAAAAACGGCGAAATCATAGGTTTTCCCGGGGCGGCATCATTTTGTGGAGAAGACGCTTTCGATTTGATTTCTTTTCGCCTTTTTCAGCACTTTTCGGGGGCTCTTTTTAACAAGAACCCCTGAAAAACCGTCCGGGAAACGATCAGGCTTCCGAGGTCAGCCGTTCCGCGATCTCCCGGAGGAATCCGGGATCGGGTTCCGTCTGTTTCCAGGCGGCGATCTGCGGACCGCCCGCGTAACGCGGGATGACGTGGATGTGGAAATGGAGTACCGTCTGGCCCGCCGCGGGGCCGTTGTTCTGGACCACGTTGAAACCGTCCGCGCCGAGCTTTTCCATCTGCCGTTCGCCGATCAGCCTTGCGGCAGCGAAGTAATGGGCGATCTCCGGAACGTCAAGCTCCGTGAGGTCCTTTTTGTGGACCTTCGGGATGATGAGGGCATGACCCGGAGAGGCCGGATTGATGTCCAACGCCGCGATGCACTCCTCGTCCTCATAGACCCTGAGCGACGGGATGTCGCCGGAAATGATCCTGCAGAATACACAATTGTCCATGGTTTCCTCCTGTTCTTCTGACGCGCGTTCCGCCGGCTATTCAGCCGACGGAAACCTCGCCCGCGAGGATGCGTTTGTAGTCTTCGTAGTTTTTCTTTAAGAGCACAGGCGTATCCAGGCCGTACGGGCACTTGGAGGCGCACTGGTAGCATCCGAGACAGTCCTCGATCTTCCGCATGTTTTCCTGCCATTTTTCGCTGAAATACTGTGCCGAAGGCGCACGGCGGATGAGCTGGGACATACGGGCGCAGTTGCGGATCTCGATGCCGACGGGGCAGGGCATGCAGTAGCCGCAGCTTCTGCAGAAGTCGCCGGAAAGTTCTTCGCGCTCCTTCCGGATGAAGGCGCGGGTCTCGTCGTTGAGCTCGGGGGTGTTCTGCATGTAAGACAGCCACTCGTCCAGCTCGCTTTCCCGCTGGATGCCCCAGATCGGCACGGCGTTGTCAAACTGTGTCATGAAGGCCATGCACACGTCCGAACGGGTGAGAAGCCCGCCGGCAAGCCCCTTCATGCAGATGAAGCCCATGTTGGCTTCTTTGGCCTTCTGAACGAGCGCAAGTTCCCGGTCGGTGGCCAGATAGCTCATCGGATACTGGATGGTCTCGTAAAGCCCGGAGGCGATGCCTTCCTCGGCGACGTCGATCTTGTGCGCCGTAAAGCCGATATGGAGGATGAGTCCTTCCTCTTTGGCCCGAAGCATTTCCTCGTAGAGTCCCGTCCCGTCGTCCGGCCGGAAGACCTGGGGGATCTGATGGAACTGGAAAATGTCGATGTGATCGGTCTTCATCATCCGGAGGCTGTTCTCCAGATCCGCACGCAGCTTTTCAGGCGTATGGGCATGCGTTTTCGTCGCAAGGACGATCTCTTTCCTTCCGTCCGGGAAGGCCTGGCCGAATTTGAATTCGCTGTCCGTGTAGCCGTTCGCGGTGTCAAAGAAACGCATTCCGCCGTCATAGGCGCGGTGAAGCAGTTTTACCGCCGCTTCGACGGAGATCCGTTGGAGGGGCAGCATACCGAAACCGTTCTGGGGAACAGTGATTCCCGTGCTGCCGAGCGTTACATTCTTCATGGTCATTCCTTTCCGGCTGTAAGCTCGTCGATGAGGCCGAGGATCGTTGCCACGCCGTCCGCCTGGCTGCTTTCGGACATGGCTTTTATGTAGCGTTCGCGGTCGTCATAAAGCTCGTTGACCGCGCGGGTCAGCACTTTGGCGGTGAGAGTCGCCTGCTGGATGACTTTCGAGAAGCCTTGCTTTTCGAAGGAGGCGGCGTTCAGGATCTGGTCACCGC
This sequence comes from Lachnospiraceae bacterium UBA1267, assembly GCA_002308115.1. Lineage (GTDB taxonomy): Bacteria > Bacillota > Clostridia > Lachnospirales > Lachnospiraceae > UBA1267. The sequence goes on along the minus strand of DBVJ01000121.1, from coordinate 7,663 downwards.
GGCTTTCTTCCTTCGGAAGAGGCACCAGGAGGTTCGGCTTTCTGAGGGCGAGAAGTTCGCAGATCGCGTTGGCGCCGGCCCGGGAGAAGACCACGTCCGCCGCCGCGAAGAGATCCGCAAGCTCCGCGCTGATGAATTCGTACTGCACATATCCCGGCGTGCCGACGAGAGATTCGTCGAGCTTGCCCTTGCCGGTGAGATGGATCACGTCAAAACGCTTCGTGAGTTCCGGAAGCGCTTCCCGAAGCGCGAGATTCAGTTTCAGCGCGCCCAGAGAACCGCCGATCATGAGAAGTACCGGCTTTTCGCCCGTAAGCCCCGCGAAGCGAAGTCCCTTTTCACGGTCGCCCGAAAGGATCTCCGCGCGGATCGGAGAACCAGACAGGACTGCCTTCTCCTTCGGAAGCAGGGACAGCGTCTCCGGGAAATTGCAGCAGATCTTCGAGGCGGAAGAGAAGCAAAGCTTGTTCGCCAGGCCCGGCGTCATGTCCGATTCATGGATGATGACCGGGATGCCCAGCTTCTTCGCGGCCTTGACGACCGGGACAGACACATAGCCGCCCTTGGAAAAGACCACGTCGGGACGGTTCTTTTTAAGGAGCGCGACAGACTCTCTGGCGCCCTTGAAGACATTTCCGATGTCGCTGATATTCTTCGGATTCAGGGAACGGCGGAACTTGCCCGAGGCGATGCCGTCATACGGAAGAGCGGCATTCTCGGCCATCTGTTTCTCGATGCCGTTATAGGAACCGATGTAGCGGACCTCAAAGCCTCTGGCCCTGAGCCCCGGAAGAAGTGCAAGATTCGGTGTGACGTGTCCGGCGGTTCCGCCGCCGGTCAGAACGATCAGTTTGCCCATAAATGCTGCCTGTTCCCTTCCTCTGGATCAGATTGTTCCATAATTATAGCACGAGGGAGCACATTTGTCATTCCCGGCGAGGAGGCAGGACGTCGGGGGCTCTTTCATACGCATTGCGTAACTCAAATGAGTGTGCTATAGTGGCGGAAGGATAAAACAGACGCCTTTGGAGGTGCCTTATGGATTTCAATGACAAGATCCGCGAACTCCGTGAGAGTACGGGAATGTCCCGGAAGGAGTTCTGCGAGTATTTCAGCATTCCGTACCGGACCATGACCGACTGGGAGAGAGACCAGCGGCACGCGCCCGATTATGTGGTGCGGCTTCTGGAGTATCAGATCCGGACGGAAGGTCTCAGAAGGGGGGAAGGATAATGGCGCTCAGACTGCTCTATGGTTCTTCCGTCTCAAAGAAGACCGCGTTTTTGTATCAGGCGCTCATCGAAGCGTCTGAGAAGCATCAGGACCGGAATTTCATCATCGTCGTGCCGGAACAGGCCAGCCTCCAGGTGCAGGAGGCGATCGTTTCGCTGCACCCGAGGCACGCGGTGTCGAACATCGACATTCTGACCTTCAACCGCCTGGCGTTTAAGGTCTTCTCGGATTGCGGCGCCAAGACGCGGGAAACACTGGACGACTACGGCAAGATCATGCTCCTCAGGCTGGTCACCATCGAACAGAAGGGTGATCTGGAGGTGCTTTCCCGCGGCATCTCGAAGACCGGCATGCTGGAGGAGCTGAAGTCCGTGATCTCGGAACTCGCGCAGTACAACATTTCCCCGGACGTGCTCGCAAAGAAGGCGGAAGAGCTGACCGCGCACCCGCCGCTTCAAAAGAAGCTTCGGGATCTTGCCCGTATCTACCGCGCCTTCATGGAAGCGGTCCATGAGAAACGGGAGATCGCGGAGGAACGCATCGCAAGACTGGCCGGCGTGATCGGAAAATGGCCCGGCGCCCGCCGGACGACCATCGCCTTCGACGGCTTCACGGGTTTCACCGCGCCACAGTATGAAGTGCTGCGCGCGCTCCTCGGGATCTGCCCCGAAGTGATCGTCGGTGTGACCGCAGGGAGCGGGGAACTGCTTTCGGGCGCGGATCCGGGCGCGAATGAGTGGATTCAGGACAACAAGGATGAGAGCGCCCTGTTCCGCATGAGCAGCGTGATGGCTGCGGAACTCAAGAGACTTGCGCTTATGGAGAGCGTGGAATATACAGAGAAGACCATTCCGGACAACGGTCCCTTCGCGCCGGAGATCCTTTTCCTGGAGAAACACCTGTACCGGACGGAAAAGGCCGTCTATCCCCGGGAAAACACGGCGGTCCGCCTCGTGAAGGCGCGGAAGCGGAAAGACGAAGTCGCATGGGTCCTCCACGAGATCATGAAAGGCATCCGGGAAGACGGCCTCAGGCCGAGAGACTTCGCGGTCATCGCCGGCGATCTTCAGGGGGACCGGGAGGAGATCGAAGAGCAGTTTTCCGAAGCCGGGATCCCGTGCTTCATCGACATGCAGAAGCCTTTGGGAGAAGACCCGCTGGTGCGCTTTCTGCAGGATGCGCTCCGTGTCACGGCCTCGAAGTTTGACTTCGACCCCCTGATCTCATTTGCCAAGAATCCGATCGTGATCCGTCTGGTGGAGAAAAAGGCCGGGAGCGGAGACAGTTTTTCCGCCTTCGAACGGATCGCCGAGGTGGAGAACTTTGCGCGGGCGCGCGGTTTCCATTACCGTTCGCAGTATGAAGGCGAATGGAGCGCGAAAGGCCGTCAGTTCTATGAAAGCCGCTTCCCCGTCATCAATGAGACGAAAGATATTCTGTTCAGCGGACTCATTCAGTTCGACGACCGCATGAACAAAGCGGTATCTGTTTCCGACCGTATCGAGGCCGTCCGCACGCTGCTTTCGGACTATGACGCCGAAGAGACGCTAAAAGATCTGGCGGAGGCTTCCAGGGGAGAAAACGAACTCCGGAACGAATACCTGCGCGTGTATGAGAAGATCCTCACGGACCTCGGCCGCTTCGAAGACATTTTTGAGGAGAAGGCGCTGGATCAGGAGATGTTCAGCGCCGTGCTTCAGGCTGGCCTTCAGAGTCTCGTGATGGGCCATGTGCCGCCCACGAAGGACCGTGTGGTGATCGGCGACCTCAGAAGGACACGCCTCAGGGACATCCGGCGGCTCTTCGTCATCGGTGCAAATGAGGGCGTGCTGCCCATGGATCATGCGGGCGGCGGCCTTCTGTCCGACTATGACCGCGAGATCCTGAGAGAGGAGAAGATCGAGCTGTCCGCGACTGCCAGGGAAATGGCGGCCGAAGACCGCTACTATCTGTATCTTCTTCTGACGAAAGCGTCGGAACAGCTTGTTTTGAGTTACCGCGCACAAGGGGACGACGGGGCTGCCATGCTGCCGGGCGAGCTTCCGGGCATGATGAAACGTCTCTTCGAAGACCTTACGGAAGAGGATACCGAGGCGGCGGAGCTCTCCGGCCTGAACTCGGCCCAAGGCGGCATTGCCCTTCTGTCCGCCGCCATGAGAGATTATCTGGAGAAGGCACGGGAAGGCGAGGCGAAAAATCTGCCGGAGACGTCCAAGAGAGCCTTGTTCCAGTGGTATCAGAGCCATCCCGAACATCAGAAGGCCCTGGATCAGATCTTTGAAGGACTGTTCTACAGATATGAAGACAGTAAGGAAGCGCTCTCTCCCGAAACGGCAGCGGCGCTTTGGTCGGAAACGCTTCAGGGCTCTGTCAGTTTCTTTGAAAAATATGCCGAGTGCCCTTACGGACATTTTCTGAAGTACGGACTGAAACTGAATGACAGGGCGCAGTATGAAGTCACCACGGCGGACCTCGGCACGGTGCTTCACGATTCCATCGACGAGATCTTCAAACGCTCCGGCCAGGGGACAAACTGGTACGAACTGGAAGGAGACGCGCTGGACGAACTGATCCGGGAAGTGGTCCGGGAGAAACTTGACGAGACCAACAACGGCATCTTTACAGAGAGCGCCAGGATGAGAGGGCAGTACGACCGCATCATCCGCATCGTCACACGCACCCTGAAGACGCTGGCGGAACAGTGGAAGGCCGGAAGCTACACTGAGACAAAGACGGAGCTTTCTTTCGGATACGACAGAAAAGAACTGCCGGGTCTCACGATTCCGCTTGCGGACGGCCGGAAACTGGCGCTCAAAGGGCGGATCGACCGCGTCGACACACTTCGGGACGGAGAGAACATCTACGTCAAGATCATCGATTACAAGTCGTCCGCAAGGGCCCTGGACGCCACCAAAGTCTGGTACGGCCTGCAGCTTCAGCTTCCTTTGTACCTGAAAGCCGCGATCGAAATGGAGGAGAAAGAACACCCCGAGGCCAATGTGATTCCAGGCGGGCTGTATTATTACGGCATCAGCGATCCGATCCAGACGCCGAAGAGCGGACAGGATACGGAGGAACTGATCCGGAAAGAACTCGTCATGCAGGGACTCACGAACGCCGATCCGGAAGCGGTCGCGAAGCTGGACCGGGCTCCGTGCGGGATGGTCGCAAAAAACATCAAGGCGAATAACGACGGAAGCCTGTCGAAAAGCGCAGGGAGCGTGACGGCGACCGCAGAAGAGCTCCGCGCGATCGGAGAGTTCGCGCGAAAGAAAGCGAAAGAACTGGCGGAATCCGTGATCTCAGGCGTCATTCCGGTGAAACCCTACGCGTACGGTTCAGAGCGGGGCTGCACGTTCTGCAGCTTCCACGGAATCTGCGGATTCGACCGGATGATCAAAGGCTATGAATACAATGAACTGGAGAAGAAAGAGAACGCAGACCTCACGAGCGAGGAGAAAGGAGGCGCCGAATGAGAGCCTGGTCGGATGAACAAAAACTGGCGATCGATCTGAGAAAGCGCGAACTCCTGGTATCCGCGGCCGCAGGCTCCGGAAAGACGACCGTTTTGGTTGAGCGGCTCATCAAGTGGGTCACGGAGAAAGGCCCTGACGGAGAGGGACCGGCGGATATCGATCAGTTCCTGGTCGTGACATTTACCAAGGCGGCCGCGGCGGAAATGCGCACGCGTCTCTACAGCCGTCTCATGAAGGAAGCGGAGAATGCCGCGGACAACGACAAAACGCTTGCCCGCCATATCCGCAAGCAGCTGACGCTGATCGGACAGGCACACGTGCAGACCATCGACGCTTTTGCGTCCTTTGTGCTTCGCAATTACTTCCATGAGATCGATCTGGACCCGGCATTCCGGATCGGCGAGCAGGGCGAGCTGGCGCTGATGCGTCAGGATGCCATTGCAACGCTTCTGGAGGAAGAGTATCAGAAGGGCACGCCCGGTTTCCTGCACTGCATGGAATACTTCACCCCCAACGCAAAAAACGACGACCTATCCAAACTTTTGCTCAAATTGTACGATTACGCACAGAGCGCGGCCGATCCGGAGAAATGGCTGGAAAGCCTTTCCGCGCCTTATAAAATCAATACAAAGGAAGAACTGGATCAGGCAGACTGGAACCTGTGGCTTTACCATTTTGTCCGGGATCTTCTGGGCGGCATGCGAAACGACGTCGACGAAGCCATCGCAATGTGCGCCAGACCGGACGGCTCGGCAAGACTGTCCGAAATACTAAGCGGCGTCAGAGATAAGATCCAGGACGCCATGGGGGCGGAGCGCTATGATCAGTTCTATCTGCGGATCAATGCCCTCACGACCCCGGCGGTCAGTTACACCAAGAAGGAGACGGAAGCCAAGACCTCCGTTCCGCTCTTTAACGAGATCAAGCGGATCGCGGGCCGGGTCTACAAAATGACAGAGGATCTGCGGAACATTTTCCAGTATCCGGCGGAGAAAGTGCTTTCGGATCTTCATACCGCTTCGAAGGCCGTGGAAGAACTCGCGGAGCTGATCCGTGCATTCGGAAACAAGTTCACGGAAATGAAACGGGAGCACAACCTGATTGATTTCAGCGACGCGGAGCATCTGGCGCTTAAGGTGCTTCGGGATGAGAACGGCGCCCGCACAGAGACCGCGAAGGACCTGGCGGGCAAATTCAAGGAGATCCTGATCGATGAGTATCAGGACTCGAACAACCTCCAGGAAGAGCTTCTGGGCGCCGTGTCGACCGACGGCCCGAACGGCAGGAACATTTTCATGGTCGGCGACAAGAAGCAGTCCATCTACCGCTTCCGGAGAGCGAATCCGGACCTGTTCATCGACAAGTTCCATGCCTTCGACAAAGCGCGGGAAGAGGCCTCCGGCATCGGACAGACGGTGGAACTGAACGCCAACTACCGCTCGAGAAAAGAAGTGACCGATACCGTCAACAGCTGGTTCCGGCTTCTGATGCGCGAGACGGTCGGCGGGATCGATTACGACGAACGGGAGGAACTGATCCCGAAAGGCACCTTCCTAGAGGAGGAGAAGCCCCTGGACCGCCAGACGGAATTCCTGCTGGCCGATCTCAAGGAAGCGGACGACGATCCGTCTTCCGGCGGCGACGATGAACTCTCTGCGCTTGAGGCTCAGGCCCATGTGATCGCTTCCGAGATCCGTAAGCTTGTGGACAATGGATTTCCGGTCCAGGAAAGAGGCCGCGACGACACGCTGCGCTTCAGGAAAGTCCGTTATCAGGACATCGTGATCCTGATCAAGGACCGTAACGGCGGGATCCTGGAAACTTTCACGGACATATTTGCGGCCTACGGCGTGCCGTGCCATGCGGATGCGACGGCCGGCTTTTATGAAACGCTCGAGATCCGTTATGTGATGGATCTCCTCCGCGTGCTGACCAATCCGATCGACGACGCCTCTTTTGTTTCCGTGCTCAAGAACCCGCTGTCCGGTTTCATCAATGACGATCTGGCCGCGGTCTTTTCGGCGACCGGAAAGGGCGATCCGGCGGACGGCCCCTACAAGTTCGCGAACGGATTTTTCGGAAGAGTCCGGAAGTACGTCACGGAGAAACCGGCGGAAGACGCCCTTCGGAAGAAACTGTGTGATCAGCTGGAGAGGATCGAACACTTCCGGAAACTTTCCGCGGAAATGCCTTTGTCAGGCTTCATCCGTATGCTCTATCGGGAGACCGGGCTGAATTCCTTCGTGGCGGCAATGAACAACGGAAAGCGCCGTCTCGCCAATCTGGAGCAGCTGATCGAAAGAGCCCGCGAGTTCGAAAACACGAGCTACGCCGGTCTGTTCAATTTCATCCGCTATATCGAAAAGAAGGCCCAGACGGAGGCCGAAGAGGGCGAGGCCAACGTGGAGACCGAGAAGGATGACGTGGTCCGCATCATGACCATGCACGGCAGCAAAGGCCTGGAGTTCCCGATCGTTTTCCTGCCGAAAATGCAGAAGAAACTGCGGGATCGGTCACGGACCGTTGAGATGAACAGCGCCTTCGGGATCGGCATCGCCTCCATCGACCTTCTGACCCGCGAAAAGAGCCGCACGTACTACGAGAAGGTCGTGCAGTACCGGTCCGAGATCGAGGCGAGGGGCGAGGAACTCCGGATCCTCTACGTCGCCATGACCCGGGCAAAAGAGAGGCTCTACCTGACGGCCGGCGTGGAGTGCGCAAGGGAACTGCTCGACTCTTACGGGGAGCATTTCCGGGAAGGCGCCTGCACGCTGTCCACGGCCGCCATCTGTGCGGCGCCCGACATGCTCACATGGCTTCTGAATGCGACGGACGATACCGCGCCCGTGCGCATCAGGGTGCTGACGGCGGAGGAGATCCGGAACGGGAGCGCCGCGAGGAATACCGCGCGGGATATCCCGGCAGCCCTTCTGAAAGACATTTTCTCCGCCCCC
>DBVJ01000059.1:6291-6479 GCA_002308115.1 Lachnospiraceae bacterium UBA1267 | reverse complement strand
ATCGGCACCTTCAAGATCCTTTCGGAGAGCGGCATTTCCGCCGGTGTCCGCAGGATCGAAGCCATTACCGGCGACCGCGTGCTGCATTATTACAGACGGCTCGAGAATGAGCTGAAAGAAACCGCGGCCAGCCTGAAAACTTCCCCTGCGGAGCTTCCGAACCGTATCCGCTCGCTTCAGGAAGAACT
>DBVJ01000059.1:6110-6259 GCA_002308115.1 Lachnospiraceae bacterium UBA1267 | reverse complement strand
AAACGCACACAGGCTGAAAATGAAGAACTGAAAGCCAAGATCGCCGCGAAAGAAGCCAAAGACGTCCTGGGTTCCGCCGAGACAGTCGGAGATTTCCGTATTCTCACGAAGACGGTCCAGGGAATGACCGCGGACGAGATGCGTACGCT
>DBVJ01000059.1:0-6042 GCA_002308115.1 Lachnospiraceae bacterium UBA1267 | reverse complement strand
CGGAGCCGTAAAGCGCGGCGCGCATGCGGGCAACATCATCAAGAACATCGCCCCGCTTGTGAAAGGCGGAGGCGGCGGACGGCCCAACATGGCGCAGGCAGGCGGCAAAGATCCTTCGGGCATCGATGAAGCTTTCCTTAAGGCCAGAGAAGTCTTCTCGGAGCAGGTAAAATGAACAGAACGCTCAGAAAAGGGAAATACGGATATCTCCGGCGTAAGAAGATCCTTCTTCTTGTGATTTCGATCGTGCTTGCGCTTGGCGTGGCCGGCATGTACCTCATCGGGTACTTTACCAGCGGACGCTCTGTAAACCTCATGACTCTTTTCGCGCTTCTGACTGCGATCCCCTTCGCGATCTGCTTTACGAACTTTATTTCACTTTTGCCTTTCAAATGCGGAAGCGAAGAGGAATACCGGGAGGTCAAGGCCCTTGTGGACCCGGGCATCCTGGATTCCGAACTGGTCATCGCGAACAAGGACGGGCGTTCTTACTTTCTCCGGTATGCGGTCATTCTGAGTGAAGGTATTTTCGCATATACGCCTGATCCGAAGATGAAGACCGATGTCGCGGTTCCTTATATCCGGAACTTCCTCCGGCTGAACGAGTGCGACGCAGAGCTTTGGATCTACACGGATCTGGACGCTTTTCAGGATAAGATCCGGAGCCTTAACCGGCTGGACCGCGATACCTGTGATGAAAAGTATCTTCGCGAGGAAGGCACGCTCATTGCCATTTCCATGTGATCCGCTCATCCGGACACGATGAATGCATGATTGAATTCGTTGTCACAGAGAATCTGTCAGAACAGCGCCTCGACAAGGTCCTTAGAAAGCTCCTTCGAGAGGCGCCGGATTCTTTTGTGTACAGAATGCTTCGCGAGAAGAACATCACATTGAACAAGAAGCGCGCGGAAGGTTCCGACCGTACCAAAGAAGGCGACGTCATCCGATTCTATTTTTCAGACGAGACCTACCGGAAAATGGGCGGGCCTTTCGACACGGAAGGGACAGTAGACACATCGCAGAAAACGGCCGTATCCGCATCCAGGCCGCCAAAAGGCACGGCACTGCCCGTCGTGCTCTATGAAGACGATGACGTGCTTCTGTTCGTGAAGCCTTTCGGGCTGAAGTCCCAGAAATCCTCCGCGAATGACTATTCCGCAAATGACTGGGTGCTTTCGCACTATGCGAAGCGCAAGTCTGAATCCGTTGACCGTTTTCGGCCTTCGATCGTGAACCGGCTGGACCGAAATACCGGCGGCATCATGGCTGCAGGCATGTCGGCCCGGGGCCTCAGGGTGTTGTCCGAACTATTCCGAAGCCGTGCGCTTCGGAAGTATTATTACACGATCGTCTCTGGTGAAGCGCCGGAGTCCATGCAGGCCTTCGGCTGGATCCGCAAGGCTTCCGGAGAAAACCTCAGCATTGTCAGCAAGGATGAAGTGCCGGGGAGTCAGCCCATCGAAACGGACTGGGTCCGGCTCGTATATGATCCTGTGAGAGATCTGTCCCTTCTGAAAGTCGATCTTGTGACCGGAAAGCGCCATCAGATCCGCGCCCACCTGAGCGCGCTGGGCTATCCGGTCCTTGGAGATCCCAAATACGGAGATCCTGTAAGAAACCGCCGTTTCAGCCTTTCGTACCAATGTCTTTACTGCTTCCGGGTCGAGTTCCCGGAATGCGAACTGAAAGGAATCAGCGGAAAAGCGTTTTCCGTTCCTGCGCCATTGTTGTGGCCTTTACGGCCGGAAGGAGATGAATCATGACCAAATGGGCGTCCAGAGGGCTTTCCGGCTCCGCTCTGGAGGAAATGATCAATTATACGAACGAGGAATACCGGAAGACCCGGCTGGCCTTGATCCAGAAGATCCCTACCCCGATCACGCCGGTGGAGTTCGACAATACGACGCGTCACATCACGCTGGCCTATTTTGACCAGCAGTCTACCGTGGACTATATCGGCGCTGTACAGGGCGTGCCGGTCTGTTTTGATGCCAAGGAATGCGAACTGGACGCGTTTCCGCTTCGAAACGTTCACGAGCATCAGGTCGAATTCATGCGGCAGATGGAAGAGCAGGACGGCATTTCATTCCTGCTTCTCTATTTTGTCAGACACGGTCGTGCTTTTTACCTGCCTTTCAGAGATTTCATGGTCTTTTGGGAGCGGATGCAGAAAGGCGGACGGAAGAGTTTCCGCATCGAAGAACTGGATACCGGATACGAGCTTCAGATCCGGAACGGGCTCTATATCTGGTACCTGGACGCACTCCGGAAAGACCTGGAAAGCAGGCCGTAAACGACGCGTAAAAAATCCTTGCAAAACGATTTGATTTATGCTAATGTTCTTCGGTACGGCATTCAGCCGGTGTGTCGGAATCGGCAGACGAGACAGACTCAAAATCTGCTGCAGGCAACTGCGTGCGGGTTCAAGTCCCGCCACCGGCATATCCTATTGATAGAAGGAGCAAGAAAATGACAGTTGTGAAATATATCCTGACCTCGCTTTTCGGTCTCATGGCGCTTGCGCTCATCATCCTGGTCATTCTGCAGGAAGGCAAGTCCGCAGGTCTTGGCACGATTGGCGGTATGGCGGATACCTATTGGGAGAAGAACAAAGCGCATTCCCGCGAAGGCATCCTTGAGAAGCTTTCCAGAATTGCCGCGATCGGATTCGTCGTCATCGCTTTCATTCTGACTTTTGGCTTCTGGGGCAAATAACGTTCCGGACCCGATAGGATACTGAGTACCGCGCGGCTTCACTGTACGCGCGGTACAAACATATATACGAGACATTTGTTTTATGAAAGAAACCGGTAAAAAACTGATCGCGCCGAATAAAAAGGCCTGGCATGATTATTTCATTGACGAGACCTTCGAATGCGGCATCGTTCTGTCCGGAACGGAAGTCAAATCCCTCAGAGTCAACGGCTGTTCTCTGAAGGAATCTTTCGTGCGCGTCAAAAACGGCGAGGTGTTCATTTACGGCATGCACATCGCGCCTTATGAGAAGGGCAATATCTTTAACAAAGATCCTCTTCGGATCCGAAAACTCCTGATGCACAAGAAGCAGATCCAGAAGCTGGATGCGAAGACACAGGAGAAAGGGCTTGCGCTGGTGCCTCTGGAGGTTTACTTCCTGAAGGGACGTGTGAAAGTGGAGATCGCACTTGCCCGGGGCAAAAAACTCTATGACAAGCGAGAATCTCTCAAACAGAAAGCTTCGGACCGGGACAACGAACGTGAAGAAAAAGGCCGTATGCGCTGAAGGCGCTGCGGTCTTTTTCTTTTGCGCGGCGGTCTTTGTTCCGCTGACATCCAAAGCTTGCATGACTTGAAATAAAACGGAAGATGTGCTATTTTATGATGGATTATGGCACAATATGTTGTGGAAGAGGCGCTTTTGCGCCCGGACACATTTTGAAGGAGTAAACGTGGCAAATAAGCTTGATAATACCTACGGTGCTGATTCGATCAAGGTGCTGGAAGGCCTGGAAGCCGTCAGAAAGCTGCCCGGCATGTACATCGGATCGACCGGATCCTCTGGCATGAATCATCTGGTATTTGAGATCGTGGACAATGCGGTCGATGAATACCTGGCCGGTTTCTGTTCCAAGATCGAAGTGACTGTGGAAGATGATGATTCCGTGATCGTCACGGATAACGGACGCGGCATCCCGGTCGACATGCATGAAAAAGGCGTTTCCGCGGAGCGTGTCATCCTGACGACACTGCACGCCGGCGGTAAATTCGACGACAAGACCTACAAGACCTCCGGCGGCCTTCACGGCGTCGGTTCTTCCGTCGTCAATGCGCTTGCGGAGTATTTTGAGATCAAGATCCTAAGGAACGGCAAGATCTATTACGACGCCTATGAACGGGGCGTTCCGACGGTCGAACTGGAAGACGGACTGCTCCCAGTCATCGGCAAAGCGCGCGGCACCGGCACGACCATTACCTTCAAGCCGGATCCGGACGTTTTCGGCGATGCCAAGTATAATCTGGACCGGCTGAAAGACCGTCTGCATGAGACGGCTTATCTCAATCAGGGTCTGACGCTCGTCTTCAGAAGTCATAAAAAAGGCGCCGTCGAAACCGTCACTTATCACGAGCCGGACGGACTCAGAGCCTATATCAACGACCTCAACAAAGGAAAGCCTGCTCTGACGCCCATCATCAATTTCAAAGGCACCTCGGACAACATCGAGTGCGAAGTGGCTTTCCAGTTCGTGGATACCTTTGAGGAACAGGTCTACGGCTTCTGCAATAACATTTTCAACTCGGAGGGCGGCACGCATATCGCCGGCTTCAAATCACGCTATACCCAGACCATCAACACCTATGCCAAGGATCTGGGCATCCTGAAGGATCCGAACAAGTTCACCGGAACGGACACACGCTGCGGCATGACTGCCGTGGTGGTGCTGAAGCATCCGAATCCGATGTTTGAAGGCCAGACCAAGACCAAACTGGGCTCCATGGACGCGCAGAAAGCGGTCCAGGCGGTCGTCGGCGAACAGCTGGAACTCTATTTCGACCGGAATCTGGAGACGCTGAAAACCTGCATTTCGTGCGCGGAAAAGTCTGCCAAGATCCGTAAAGCGGAAGAGAAGGCCAAGCAGAACCTCATCACAAAGAAGAAATTCTCCTTTGATTCGAACGGGAAACTCGCCAACTGCGAGAGCCGCGACGCCAAGAAATGCGAGATCTTCATCGTCGAGGGTGATTCCGCCGGCGGTTCCGCCAAAACGGCCAGAGACCGTAAATATCAGGCCATCATGCCCATCCGCGGCAAGATCCTGAACGTGGAAAAAGCCTCCATCGACAAGGTTCTGGCCAATGAAGAGATCAAGACGATGGTCATGGCCTTCGGCTGCGGCTTTTCAGAGGGCTACGGCAATGACTTCGACATTTCGAAACTCCGTTACGACAAGATCGTCATCATGGCTGACGCGGACGTGGACGGCGAGCACATCAGCACGCTTCTTCTGACTTTCTTCTATCGTTTCATGCCGGAACTGATCACGGAGGGACACGTCTATATCGCCATGCCGCCGCTTTACAAAGCAGTCCCGCAGGGCAGAGGGCAGGAAGAGTACATTTATAATGACGACGCCCTCGCCAAATACCGGAAGACGCACAAGAACTTCACGCTGCAGCGCTACAAAGGCCTGGGCGAGATGGATGCCTCCCAGCTCTGGGAGACGACACTGGATCCGGAGCGCCGCATGATGAAACGCGTGACAATCGACGACGCGATGATGGCCGACCGGGTCACCACGCTTCTCATGAGTTCAGACGTCGAACCGAGACGCGAATTCATCCATAACCACGCAAACGAAGCCATGCTCGATATCTGAGCCTCAACATACAAGGAAGAAAACTTATGCCTGAAACCATTCTGGAAGCTGAATATTCCGACGAGATGCGGTCGTCGTACATCAATTATTCGATGTCCGTCATCACCGCCCGTGCCGTGCCGGACATCCGGGACGGTCTGAAGCCGGTCCAGCGGCGTGTCCTGTACGCCATGAACCAGCTCGGTCTCAACTCGGACAAACCTCATAAGAAATCCGCGCGTATCGTCGGTGACGCCATGGGTAAATATCATCCCCACGGTGATTCTTCGATCTACGACGCGCTTGTCGTCATGTCGCAGGACTTCAAAAAGGGCATGGCGCTCATCGACGGCCACGGCAATTTCGGTTCCATCGAAGGCGACGGCGCCGCCGCCATGCGTTATACGGAAGCCCGCCTCAAGAAGTTCACGCAGGAAGTCTATCTGAAGGATCTCGACAAAAACGTCGTGGACTTCGTGCCGAATTATGACGAGACAGATACCGAACCCGCGGTGCTGCCCGTACGGGTTCCGAATTTCCTTGTGAACGGCTCGGAAGGCATCGCCGTCGGCATGACCACCTCCACGCCCACGCACAATCTGGCGGAAGTCATTGATGCGATGGAGCTTTACATGGAGCATCCGGACTGTACGACGGAAGAGCTGATGGAGAAGATGCCCGGACCGGATTTCCCGACCGGAGGCAT
>DBVJ01000124.1:5167-5744 GCA_002308115.1 Lachnospiraceae bacterium UBA1267 | reverse complement strand
ACGTGGACTTCTGCTACGAACGCCGGGGCGAAGTGATCGACTACGTCGTTCAGAAATACGGCAGGGATGAAGTGACACAGATCGTGACCTTCGGTACGCTGCAGGCCCGCGGCGTGGTCCGCGACGTCGGACGCGCGCTGGACCTTCCCTATGCCTTCTGCGACAAATTGTCCAAGAGCATTCCGAGAGCGCTCAACATGACGCTCCGGGACGCTTTGGAGCAGTCTCCGGATTTCCGCGAACTCTATGAAAGCGATGAACAGGCGAAGCGTGTCGTGGACATGAGCATGCGTCTGGAAGGTCTTCCCAGACACGCGTCCATGCATGCCGCAGGTGTCGTGATCTCCGAGAAACCGATGGATGAATACGTGCCGCTTTCGCGCACAAGCCCGGATTCGCCTTTGACCACCCAGTTCACCATGACGACCATCGAAGAACTGGGTCTTCTGAAAATGGACTTCCTGGGCCTTCGCACCCTCACGGTCATCAAGGACGCCATCGACAATATCCGCGAGTCCCGCGGGGTGGAGATCGACATCGATCACCTCGACATGAATGATCCCGCGGTCTACAAATA
>DBVJ01000124.1:0-5142 GCA_002308115.1 Lachnospiraceae bacterium UBA1267 | reverse complement strand
TTCCAGCTGGAATCCGCAGGCATGCGCTCCTTCATGATGAAACTGCAGCCGGAGTCCCTGGAAGACATCATCGCAGGCATCGCGCTGTACAGGCCCGGCCCCATGAGCTTCATCCCGAAGTATCTGGAAGGCAAGCGGAACCGTGAACATGTGACCTATGAGACGCCGCTTCTGGAGCCGATCCTCAAGGCCACTTACGGCTGTATCGTCTATCAGGAACAGGTCATGCAGATCGTGCAGGAACTGGGCGGTTACTCTCTGGGCCGCGCGGATCTCGTGCGCCGCGCCATGTCCAAGAAGAAACACGACGTCATGGTGGCCGAGCGGCAGAACTTCGTCTACGGAAATCCAAAGGAGAATGTGTCCGGCTGCGTGTCGAAAGGCATTCCCGCAGAGGATGCGGACAAAGTCTTCGACGAGATGGTCGCCTTCGCGGAATATGCCTTCAATAAGGCGCATTCCACCGGTTACGCGGTCGTCTGTTACTGGACCGCCTGGCTGAAATACTATTACCGGCCGGAATTCATGGCGGCTCTGATGACCTCCGTCATCGACCAGGGCACCAAAGTCAGCGAATACATTTACGCCTGCCGTCAGATGAAGATCGGTATCCTGCCGCCCGACGTGAACAAGGGACGCGGTGAATTCTCGGTTCAGGACGGACAGATCCGTTATGGCCTCAATGCGATCCGCGGCATCGGAAAAGCCGTCGCGGACGTGATCATTCACGAGCGGGAGAAGAACGGCCCCTTCCGGTCCGCTGCGGATTTCATGTCGCGGCTCAGCCAGAAAGAGATCAATAAAAAGACCATCGAGAGCTTCATCAAAGCAGGCGCTTTCGACTGCTTCGGGCATACCAGAAAGCAGGAGATGAATCATTATCCTGTGCTTCTTCTGGAGACCGAGAAGACCAGAAAGGACCAGATGAGCGGCCAGCAGAGTCTGTTCGATTTCCTCGGCGGTGCGGCCCGGACGCAGGGCGGCGCCTGGGAAACCAAGTATCCCGAGGTCGGCGAATATGATCTGGATCAGCTCCTGGCCTTTGAGAAGGAGGTCCTGGGCATCTACCTTTCGGGGCACCCGCTGGAAGAGAACGAGAGTCTTCTCCGGAAAAATGTCACCGCGAAGAGTTCTGATTTTGTCATGGACGAGGAAAGCGGCGAAGCACACGTCCGGGACGGAGAGACCCAGATCCTGGGCGGCATCATCACCGGTAAGACGCTGAAGACCACCAAGTCCGGGCAGACCATGGCCTTCATCACGCTCGAAGACATGACCGGGTCCGTCGAGGTGCTCATTTTCCCGAAGGATTACGAGAAATACCGCCATGAACTTGTGGAAGATGAGCGCGTCCTGGTTCAGGGAAGAGTCTCCCTGGGCGCGGACGATGCAAACGGAAAGCTCGTGATGTCCAGAATGATCGCCTTCCGGGACGTCCCGAAAGAAGTCTGGGTGCAGTTTGAGAATCGTGAAGACTATGACAGTAAGATCGCCGAAGTGAAGGACATTCTCCGGCAGTACGACGGAAACGACCGGGCGGTCATGTTCCTTAAGGACACCCGGCAGTATCTGAGACTTCCGGATGATTTCCGCACCAATGCCGAAGACGGCGCGTCTCATGCGCTCGGGCTCGTGCTTGGAAAGGAAAACGTAGCGGTCATCGGGACCAAGGTGAAATGGTAAACAGAAACGAAGTCAGAAACAGGAGGTTCATTCACAAATGAAGGGTACAGAGAAGAAGGAGAAAAAGGCCAGGAAAAAGTCCGTATTTAAGACGATCCTGAAAGTCGTCGGGATCGTGCTTCTCGCAATCATTCTGATCGCGGTCGGCTATTTCGCCTATGTGTTCATCCAGTACCACCGCATTCCGGACAACCAGGTGCTTTCCGTCCAGAATCCGAAGTCGGAGAGAGCCGAGATGGAAAAGGAGTACCGGATGGTTTCCTTCAACATCGGTTTCGGCGCTTATGAGCAGGATTTCGGCTTTTTCATGGACGGCGGAGACCGTGCCTGGGCATGGTCGAAAGAGCGGCTGAACAAGAACCTTGAAAAGATCAACGCATTCATCGGAAAGGAGGAAGCAGAGTTCTTCCTCATCCAGGAAGTAGACTTTGACTCGACCCGTACCTATCATGTGGACGAGCGTCCCGGCCTTGCGGCGGCGCTTTCCGCGAAGACCTATACCTTTGCGCAGAACTGGGATTCCGCTTTCCTGTTCGCGCCTCCGACCCAGCCCCACGGCACGGCGAGGACCGGCATCATGACCTTCTCGGATTTCCACATCGAGTCTTCACTTCGCCGGAGCCTTCCGCTGGAGACCGGCATCATGAAGATCGTGGATCTGGACCGCTGCTACTCCGTGAACCGCATTCCGACTGCGAGCGGCCCGGAACTGGTCGTTTACAACGTCCATCTTTCCGCCTATACCTCGGACGGCAAGATCGCCGAAGAACAGCTTCGGATGATGGTGGCCGACATGCAGGCGGAGTATGAAAAGGGCAACTTCTGCATCGCGGGCGGCGACCTGAACAAGGACCTTTCCGGCGATGCGGTCAAATACTTCGGAACCTCCGCGGGCGACTACACCTGGGCGCAGCCCATCCCCGAATCCATTTTCATGGGCTCGAACGTGAAGCTGGTGTTCCCCTACGATGAGACCAAGAAGACCCCGAGCTGCCGGAACGCCGACGGCCCCTGGACACACGATCCGCTGACCCAGTACGTGCTGACTGTGGACGGTTTCCTGGTGACTGACAACGTGGAGATCCTCAAGGCGGACGTCATCGATACCGACTTCATGTTCTCGGATCACAACCCCGTGGAGATCCGCTTCATCCTTCACGGCGCCAAATAAACGCTAAAGATTCAAAAATCAACCATAAAGGAGACTTGAATGAGAGACATTAACGCGCTTTACAGAGAGTGGTGTGAAAAGGCCGTCCTGGACGAGGACCTTCAGAGAGAACTTCCGGGCATGACGGAAGAGGAGAAGACGGATGCCTTCTATCAGAACCTGAGTTTCGGCACGGCGGGCCTCCGCGGCGTCCTCGGCGCCGGCACGAACCGGATGAACGTCTATACGGTCGGTGCAGCCACGCAGGGACTTGCACAATATGTGCTGAATCATTATCCGGAAGGAGAACGCGTCGTCGCGATCTCCAGAGACTCCCGCATCAAATCCGAACTGTTCACGAAGATCACGGCTTCAATCTTCGCCGCGAACGGTGTCAAGACCTGGGTCTATAAGGAACTGATGCCCACGCCCTGCCTGTCCTATGCGGTACGCGAACTTTGCTGCTCGGCGGGCGTCATGATCACAGCGAGCCATAACCCGGCGAAATACAACGGCTACAAGGCTTACGGCGCGGACGGCGCGCAGATGACCGAAGAAGGCGCGAATGAGGTGCTGGGATACATCAATCAGACCGACCTCTTTACGGGCATCAAATGGGGCGACTACGACAAACTGCTCGCCGAAGGCATGATCGAGATCATTCCGGACGAACTGACGGACCGCTTCATCGCGGAAGTGAAGGCGCAGTCCTGCGTGCCTAAGGATCTCGAGCTTCCGAAGGACGTCGCGATCGTCTATACGCCGCTGAACGGCGCGGGCTACAAGCCGGTCATGCGTGTCCTGACGGAGTGCGGATACTCGAACGTCACAGTCGTTCCGGAGCAGGCGGAGCCCGACGGAAACTTCCCGACCTGCAGTTATCCGAACCCGGAACTCCGCGAGACGCTGAAGCTTGGCATGGATCTTGCGGAAGAAAAACACGCGGACCTGCTTCTTGCCACCGACCCGGATTCCGACCGCTGCGCCATCGCGGTGCGCGCGAAGGACGGAACGTTCAAACTGATCACTGGCAATGAACTCGGATGCCTCCTTCTGGACTATATTTGCGCCATGAGGAAGAAGGCCGGCACACTGCCCGAGCATCCCGTCGCGGTCAAGTCCCTGGTCTCCACGGACCTTGCGGGCGTCATCGCCGAGAAGTACGGCGCCGAGATGAAAAACGTGCTGACGGGCTTCAAATACATCGGCGACCAGATCCTTCTTCTGGAAGAAAAGGGCGAGAAAGAACGCTATATCTTCGGCTTCGAAGAGAGCTGCGGCTATCTTTCCGGCACCTACGCCCGCGACAAAGACGCCGTCAACGCGGCCTTCCTGGTCACGGAAATGTTCTCGTACTACAAATCGCTCGGCATCGGCCTCTACGAGAGGATGCAGGATCTCTACAGGGAATTCGGCTATTACAAAGCCAAAGTTCTGTCCTTTGAGTTTGAAGGCATCGCGGGTCAGGCGCGCATGAAGGAGATCATCGCCGAGTTCCGCAAAGGCCTCGACGCCGCTGGCGGCTACAAGGTCACGAAGCTTCTGGACTACGGGGAAGGCCTCGACGGTCTTCCGAAGTCCGACGTCTTGAAATTCTTCCTGGAGAGCGGCGCGAACTTCGTTGTCCGTCCCTCCGGCACGGAGCCCAAGGTCAAACTCTACATCACCGCGAAAGGCACGGATGAAGCGGACGCAGACCGCCAGATCGAAGCGCTCAGAGCGGATCTTGAGGGGAAGTTCAAATAAGGTTTTTCAGCGCGTTCGGAAACAAGGCACGCGCTGAGGCACGGCACAGCATCACGGAAGGCACGAAAGGAGAGCAAGATGGCAAATGAATTCAAACCCATGAAGTTCGGCTGCGGCCGGTACATTCAGGCACCCGGCGCCATGCAGGTGGTCGGACGGGAGGCAAAGCTTCTTGGTTCGAAAAAAGCGCTGATCGTCGGCGGAAAGCGCGCTTTGGAAGCTTCCGGAGAGATCATTGAAAAGAGCCTCAAAGACGCTGAGATCGAGCCGTATTTCTATACGATGACCTCTGACTGCACCTATGAGACACTTCAGTATCTCAAAGAGGATCTGATCCCGAAGATCGGCGCGGACCTTGTCATCGGCTCCGGCGGCGGCAAAGTCATAGACATGGCCAAAGCCTCCGGAAAATGCTCCGGCCTCCCGGTCATCAATGCGCCGACCTCCGTCGCGACCTTCAACTGCTTCTCGGCCATGAGCGTCATGTACACCGAGGACCACAAGCCGATCGACCGTATCTGGCATGAGACCGAAAACAACGCGGTCATCCTGGACACCCAGAT
>DBVJ01000022.1:1380-5482 GCA_002308115.1 Lachnospiraceae bacterium UBA1267 | reverse complement strand
CCGTCCACCGCGCGGTGGTCGATCGTGAGGCTGAGGCCCATGGCCGGGTAGGCCTTGAGACTGCCATCCTTCGCGGCCTTGACCTGCGTCGTGATGCCGCAGACGCCGAGGATCGCGACCTGAGGCGGGTTGATGACCGGCGTGAAGGACTCGATGCCGAAGGAGCCGAGGTTCGTGACCGTGAAGGTGCCGCCCGCCAGTTTGTCGGGATTGATGTGGCCGCCCTTGGCTTCGTTGATCAGGTCTTTCGCAGCCTTGGAGAATTCGTTCAGCGTCATCTTGCTTGCGTTCGCGACGGTCGGGACCAGAAGGCCGCGCTCCGTGTCGACCGCGACGCCCATATGAACTTCCTTGAAGAGACGGATCTTGTCGTCCAGGAAGTGCGCGTTGAGTTCGGGGAATTCCTTGAGCGTCTTCACCGCGGCATAGGTGACGACGTCGTTCAGGGTGATGTTGGCAAGGCCCATGGCTTCTCCGTTCGCCTTGACTGCGGCGCGGAAAGCCTGGATCTCGGTCGCGTCGAAGCTCATGTTCAGCGTGAGCTGCGCGCTGTTTGCCAGAGAGTCGTGCATGGAGCGGGCAATGACTTTGCGGACGTTCGAAAGCTTGACGTCGGTGAACTCCACCGCTTCCTCGGCCTTCGGGGCTTCTGCCTTCTCAGCCGGAGCGGCTTCCGCCTTCACTTCTTTCTTCTCGGGTTCCGCGGCCTCACCGCCCTTGTCCAGAAGCGCTTCGATGTCGCGCTCAATGATGCGGCCTTCCGCGCCGGTCGGGCTGGCAAGCCTGTAGTCCACGCCGGCCTTCTCCGCCAATGCCTTCGCTCTCGGAGACGCAAATACGCGTCCGCCCTCTTCCCTTGCGGGAGCCTCAGGCGCTTCTTCCTTCACGGCTTCCGGCGCCTTCTTCTCTTCCTTGGGGGCTTCGGCCTTCGGGGCCTCAGGCGCTGCGCCGCCCTTTGTATACTGGGAAATATCCTCGCCCGGCGCGCCGATCACGCAGACATTTTCCAGGCAGGGCACTTCGTCGCCCTCGCCGTAGAACTCCGCAAGCATGACGCCTTCGGCTTCGGTCGTTTCATCGAATGAAGATTTGTCCGTTTCGTAGGAGAAGATCACGTCGCCGGCCTTCACTTCGTCGCCGACCTTCTTCGCCCAGGAAGTAATGATGCAGCTTTCCACACTCTGTCCCTGACGGGGCATGATCACTACAGTTGCCATAGATTCCTCCTTGATTTACTCATTTCACACAGTCCGTGGACCGTGAATGTTTCCAAAATAAAGCCTTTCAGGCAGCTGCCTGACCCGTGCTGCCTCGCGTTCTCACTGCCCCGCGACGATCAGCTCGACGCCGGCCTCTTCGCAGGCCTTCTTGATCTCTTCACCCGGATCCGCGTCGGTGATGAACACATGGATGTCTGAAAGCTTCGCAAAGGTGTGGGGCATGGCCTTTCTGATCTTCGAACTGGTCAGAAGCATGACGACCAGACGGGCTTTCTCCACGATAGCCTTCTTCAAAAGACTTTCATTGTAATTGCCGGACGTAAAACCGCATTCCAGCGAGAATCCGGACGGGGACAGGAACGCGATGTCAATGTTCGTGCTCTCCACGAACTGCAGCGCCATCTGGCCCGAGAGCGAGAGGTTGCTCCGGTTCAGGCTTCCTCCGATCACATTGACGACCGCGTGCTCTTTCTTCACCAGAGCCAGCGCGATGTTGGGGTCCGAAGTGGAGATCGTCAGCTTCTCGTCCGGAAGCTTCGGGACCAGCTGCATGACTGTCGTCCCCGAATCAAAGAAAATGCTTCTGCCTGTCTCGATGTAGCGGATCGCGGCAGAGGCGATTCGTTCCTTGTCATGAGACGCTTCCAGCGACCTCTTGTAATAGGTATCCTCCAGCGTCAGCGTGATGAAATGCATCGCGCGGGCGCCCCCGCGTACCTTGATCACGTCGCCCTTCTCTTCAAAATACTCAATGTCTCTCCGAAGCGTCATGCTGGATACTTCAGGAAACTTCTCCTCCAGTTCGGACAGCGCCGTAAACGGCTTGGAAATGAGGATCTCCCGAACTTTATCTCTTCTTGTCCGATCCATGCTGCACTCCTTTTCGGGTGTTCAACTTTCTGTGAAAATCTGTGAATTTAGATGTTAACTTCACATTCTTTTGTGAATTTTCACATTGTTTGTGTTAATATTATCACTCATTTTCTGCTCCGTCAAGGCTTTCTGAAGGACTTTTGAGCGGATTCACACATTTTCTTTATTTCGCCTGTTGTGCCTTATGTGTGTCTCGCGGAATAAGCGCGTCTTCCCATTTTTCGCTTCTATGCTTACGAAAATGCGGCAACAAGAAGCGTTTCCTGACGAAACCAGCGATCGCGCTTACGTTTGCCAGGCAAAAGTCAGCGTGTTTCGGAACAATACAGAAATGCGCTTACTTCTACAACTGTAAAAGTAAGCGCATTCTTTGCGATTTGTGGATTACGCTGATCAAATGAGAGCGAGTGTATGTTTCGTCTCAAAAACTCATTCGTCTGATTCTCACCGTCAGCGAAAGGACTTATCCCTCGATCCAGGCGAGGAGCGCATCCTTAGGCTGGAAACCCATGGTCTGTTTGACGGCCTTTCCGTTCTTAAAAAGAATCAGTGTCGGGATGCTCATGATGCCGAAACGGCGGGCAAGCTCCGGTTCCTGGTCCACGTCGACCTTACCGACCTTGAGAACGTCGGCCTTCTCTTCCGCGATCGCTTCGACGGTCGGCGCAAGCATACGGCAGGGGCCGCACCAGGTCGCCCAGAAATCCACGAGGACAGGCTTGTCGGAACCAAGCACTTCCTGTTCAAAGTTGCTGTTCGTGAGGATGATTTCCATAGTTACTCCTTTCTGAAAACCAATGTTACTGCTCCGGCCAGACCGCATCAATGGCCGCCTCGAATAGTTCTGTATATTCGCCCGTAGTCAGTGTGAATGCCTCCGACACGATCCGTTCTCCGTCCGAAAACACACAAGTGATCTGCCGCATCTCGATTCCGCTTATGTTGACCGAGTACCTCACAATCACACGGTCCAGTCCATTGATCCGGTCCGCCTTATAGGTGAAGTCTTCGATCTCGGCGTTATAGGTTTTCTGCATCGTTGTGCTGAAAACCGTGTAAAGCGACTCTTCCGAATAGGTCTTACTGAAATCTCTTACCCCGGAGGTTTTCGTAAGCGTCAGATTGTCGCCTACGGAAGGATAGTCTTTCGAGACCAGTGACACCAGACTGGAGTTCGCACGATACTCATAGAAGTCTTCCGGAATGCAAAAGACGAGGCCTTCATAATGATATTCCGTCAATCCTTCCGGAACCACTGCTTCCACGGGTTCTTCCGTCGAGGGTTCTTCCGTTGTGGGTTCTTCTGTTGTGGGCTCTTCTGTCTCGGGCTCTTTTGTCGTAGGCGCTTCCGTCACAGGTGCTTCGCTCGTGGTTTTATCGACAGGTTCTGTCGCCGGCTGTTCCGGCTGTCTGCCGCAGGCCATAACGGATGACGCGAATAAAACGCCGGAAATGATCCATGCCAACACTTTTATTGTTTTCTTCATGCTGTTTACAAACCTCCTCTGATTCATTGGTTCTTTCGAACCAGGATCCTTCCATTTTCTACCACAAAACGAAGGCTAAAACAAGGGGCTGTTAAAAAAGTCCGATAGGCACGAGCTCGTCGAAAGACGGGCTCGTGTTCTTTTATACGGAGATGAAACATACAAGAAAACCCGCCGTGGTCATAGCGAACGCGGCGGGTTTCTGGTAAAATTATGATATGCCTAAACACAAAATCACCGAAAAGAATTATACCGTAAAACAACTGAAATTGCCACTGGATATTGAAAGAAAGATCGATGTTTCCGATCCGGTGTACAGTTTCAGCGAAGTCATGGATCGGATCGACCTGAAAAAAGTTCTTGCAGGTAAGGAGTGCAGGACCGGCCGGCCGAGATGTGATGCCGAAAAACTGCTGAAGATCATCCTGTTTTCCTTCATGGAGAACGGATATGCTCCCCTGCGGGATCTCGAGAAATTCTGCAGGACGGATATCCGGTATATGTGGCTTCTGGATGGAATGG
>DBVJ01000022.1:0-1255 GCA_002308115.1 Lachnospiraceae bacterium UBA1267 | reverse complement strand
AAGATCGAGGCGAACGCCAACAAGTATACCTGGGTATGGAAGAAATCCTGCGTAAGGAACCGGGAGAAGGTATTCGGGAAGATCACGGGACTTCTTGAGGAAATCAACCGGGATGATCTCAGGTATCATGGGACAAAGATCGAGAAGCGGGATGAGTATGCGATCGAATATCTGGATCAGGTCCTCATATCCTTAAAAAGGGCTCTGCACATCGATGAAGAGTCCTTTTCTTACGGTAAAGGCCACCATAAGAATGCGGTCCAGAGACACTATCAGGCACTTGAGACATACAGGGACCGGCTGAAGAAGTACGCGGAACACATAGAGATCTGCGGGGAGGAAAGGAACAGTTATTCCAAAACGGACCACAGCGCGACCTTCATGAGGGTGAAGCGGGATTACATGGGCAACGACCAGCTGCTCCCGGCATACAACATGCAGATTGCGGCATGCGACGAATACATCGCGGTGATAGATGCGAAGCCGTATGCGTCGGACATGGAGTGCTTCATTCCCCTCATGGAAAAGTTCCGCCGCCTGCACGGCCATTATCCGGAGTATCCTGTTGCAGATGCAGGGTATGGCTCATACAATAACTATCTTTTCTGTGAAGAACACGGCATGGGAAAGTACATGAAGTTTACCATGTATGACAAGGAGAGCGGGGACCCGAAGTACAGGGAGGATCCGTTCCGGGCGGTAAACTTCAGGCAGGGACCGGAAGGCGAACCGGTCTGTCCGAACGGAAGAAGTTTCCGGCACAAAGCCTATCTGCACGTCAAAGGGAACCGGTATGGGCGAACGGAAGAACTCTTCGAATGTGAGAGCTGTGAAGGCTGCCCGTTCACCAAAAGATGCAGGAAAGGCGAAGAAAACAGGAAGATCCGGGTCAACCGGGAACTGACCCGGTTCCATGAAGAAGTGCTTTCCAACCTGAACAGTACGCAAGGGTCGCTCTTGCGGATGAACCGGAGCATCCAGGCAGAAGGCATCTATGGAAGCATGAAGTGGAACCACTCATATAAAAGGGCGTACAGGAGGGGGTTAAAAGACGTAATTCTGGAATTCACACTGATTGCGTGCGGTTTCAACCTGTGGAAGTACCACAATAAGACAAGGGTCTTGAAAGAAACCGCATAAAGACAGAAAAGCTCTCACTCCTGATCCGCCCGGAAACACTGCCGGGCTGTTCATGTACGGGATAATGTTGAAAAATATCCCCTCATCATACACGGACCAGGTAAGAAAAAGCACA
>DBVJ01000101.1 GCA_002308115.1 Lachnospiraceae bacterium UBA1267 | reverse complement strand
GCCATGCACTTCTGCACGGTGTCGTACATGATGTTCAGGGAGCTGCCGTCAAAGACGATGACCTGCTCGGGACGCACGTCCATGAGGTCCGCCATGAGGCGCTTGCCTTCCGCGATGCCGGTGAGGCAGCCATAGTTGCGGGTGTCGAAACCGTCCTCGCTGATCATCTTCGACGAGGAATTCAGCACGTCAAGCATATCCATGGAGAGGGCCAGCTGCTCTTTCGAAGGCTTTCCCCGGGAAATGTCGAGCTTGAGGCCGAGGCCTTTCGTCTCCTCAAATTCCGCACGGAGTTTCTGTTCTTCCAGTTTCAGTTCTTCTCTCGTCAAATCCTTTAACATGTCCTCTCCTTTACCGTCTCGCCTGCATTTCGGCCGCTTTTTCGCGCATTCTCTGCATGAAGCCTTTCTTCTTCTCGGGCAGTTTCGGGACCGTGCCGCCGCGGATGCTCTTGAGTTCGGTGATATACATGCCGCTCACCGTGCAGGTGACCTGTTTCTTTACAGGGAGGATCTCATAGACTTTGTTGTCCGCGATCAGCGTCATGATGCGGGTCTGGATCTTGGCTTTGACGACCGGGACTTTCATGCGGCGGGCATAAACAGGCACTTGTTTCATGACTTCTTCCGGAAGTCCGGCCTCGCTCATTTTCTTCATTCCTTTGTCAATGATCAGCATCGTGACCGTCTGTTTTGCGGCCTCCATCTGCTTCTCGGCTTCCCGCTGCTTCTGCTGCATCTTTCTGCCGCGGATGTAGATGAAGACGATCGCCGCGACAAGAAGCACGCCGATTCCGATCAGAAGCCATGCCCACCAGGGCAGCGCCATTGTCATAAAGACCATTTTCATTTCCCCCTGAGAATATTGTTGTCTTTAAGCCTTAATAGGCTTCTATGTCGATCTTCCTGGGCTCCGGTATCTCAAAACGGAGCACGCGGGAAGCGAATTCCTTGAACTTTTCCGGGTCGTCGCTTACGTAGAAGCGGTAGGGCGGACCGGTGACCGGTGCGTCCATCGTACGGAGAAGCCCCTTCTCCTCCAGAACACGCCGTAAGGCGGCGGTGGTCTCATAGGCCGGATTCACGAGCGTCACGTCGTCTCCGAGGACTTTTCGGATCGTATCGCGGACCAGCGGATAATGCGTGCAGCCCATGATGACCGTGTCGATGTGTTCTTCACGGAAGACCCGCGTGTAGCGGCGCACGGCTTCCGTCGTCAGAGGATCATCCCAGAGCCCCTCTTCCACCAAGGGAACGATGAGCGGGCAGGGTTTCTGGAAGACCAGGACCGACGGGTCGATCTCATGAATGTAGGTCGGATACAGACCGCTTCGTACCGTGCCTTCCGTTCCCATGACGCCGATCCTTCTGGTCTTCGTCTGCTTGACGGCCGCATAGGCACCGGGCTTGACCACGCCGATGATCGGCACTTCCACCCGGTCCTTCAGTTCCTCCAGCGCATAGGCGGATACGGTGTTGCAGGCGACCACGATGGCCTTGACTTCCTTGGTCCTTAAGAAATTCAGGATCTGTTCCGTGTAATGGATGATCGTTTCGCGGGACTTGGAGCCGTAGGGCACCCTGGCCGTGTCGCCGAAGTAGATCAGATTCTCGTCCGGAAGCTGTCTCAGGATCTCGCGGAACACCGTGAGTCCGCCGAGACCGGAGTCGAATACGGCGATCGGTTTTTCATTTTCCTGAAGATTCGTCATATCGCTCAATTCTCATGCGCCGCGCGGAAGCCTGCGGTATCCAGAAGATCCTGCACCAGCTGCTCTCTGGAAACGCCGATCCGGTCGAAAAGCATCGGATACATGCTGATCGCGGTAAAGCCCGGCATGGTGTTGATCTCGTTGAAAACGATGCCGTCCTTGTCCATGAAGAAATCCACTCTGGCAAGGGAGAATCCGTCGATTGCGCGGAAAATGCGTTCCGCCATCTTACGGATACGCTCCTCAACGCCTTCCGGAAGCTTCGGGCTGGTATCCGTGAGTGAAGCCGGATTGTTGTATTTTGCGTCGTAATCGTAGAATTCCGCCGCAGAGACGATCTCTCCGACACCGCTCGTGACGACCCGGTTGTTCCCGCCGAACACCGCGCATTCCAGCTCGCGGCCCTGAATGGCTTCTTCGACGATGATCTTATAGTCATGCCGTGCCGCTTCCCGGATCGCCAGTTCCAGCGTGGGCCGGTCGATGGCTTTGGTGACGCCTACGGAAGAACCGGACTGGGAAGGCTTCACGAAGACCGGATAGGACAATGCCTTCTCGATCTTTCTGTAGACTGCTTCCGGCTTCTCCAGCTCTTCGCGTCTGAACCAGATGCTCTTGGCCTGGCGGATGCCGCCCAGCGAGTTCACGATGATCTTCGTATAAACCTTGTCCATGGCCACGGCGCTCGCAAGCACGCCGCTTCCGACATAAGGAATCCTTGCCAGTTCAAAAATGCCCTGGATCGTGCCGTCCTCGCCGTAAAGGCCGTGCAGCACCGGGAATGCCAGATCTACCGGAAACTCCCTTGTCCGCAGCGTGTCGATGACATAAACGCATTTCTTCGTTGCGTCCGGCGAAAGTACCGCGGTCACGGGACTTGCTTCCCAGCTGCCGTTCTCGATCTCATAGAGATTGCTCACATAGACCCAGCGGCCTTGTCTGGTGATGCCTACAAGGATCAGATCATAGCGGTCTTTGTCCACGCTCCGGATCACGTTCACGGCTGACATGCAGGACACGTCGTGTTCGGATGACTGGCCGCCGAAAAGGATCAGTAAATGTTCTTTTTGCATTTTCGTCTCCTTTTGTTTATGCTGAAAAACTCAGTATGAGCCCATAAGCCCATATTGAGTCATCATGAGGGTGAGTATACCCTTATTTGTCTATTTCTTCAACCCCGAATTCGATCGTGCGCACCGGGCTGATGCTTTCAAAGGGCACCCGCTCCCGTATGGAGAACATGGCTCGAAGGAGGCTTTCCGAATCCCGGAAAACGCCGAAAACCGCGCTTCCGGACCCGGTCATGAGCGCCCTCTCCGCGCCAAGACGGAGAAGTGTGTCGCGGAGTTCTCTCACCTGCGGGCAGATGGAGAAGCTGGCCGCCTCCATTACATTGTCCATTGTCTCACAAATAGTTGTCGTAAATGTGTCCTTCGGATGATCTTTTCCGGACAGCACGCGCACAAAGCCTTCGACGTCCGGATGATCCATTTGGGAAAGGCTGTCGCAGTATTCATACACGAGCCGTGTGGAAAGGCTCGCCTTGGGTTTCACGATCAGAATGTGCGGAAGTTCCAGATCCGGAAGTTTCGTGAGTTTCTCTCCGATCCCCTCCGCGAGGCAGGTGCCGCCATAGAGGAAGAAGGGCACGTCTGCGCCGAGACGGAGCGCTATCTCCGCGAGTGCTTCCCGCGAGAAGCCAAGCTCATATAATCTGTTGATTCCCAGAAGCGCAGCCGCCGCGTCGGAAGAGCCGCCGCCGAGGCCGGCCTGGGAAGGGATGCTCTTTTCAAGTGTGATGGAAAGACCCTCGAAACGCGCAGGGTCTGAAGAAAGGAGGCGGACAGCCCGAAGTACCAGGTTCCGCTCATCCCATGGGATGCCGCTCCGCTCTTCCGTAAGCGGCTTTCCGGACGAATCGGTCACGCGGAAGGAAATACCCGGACGGCCGGTCTTCTCAAAACGCAGCACGTCGTACCAGGAAACGGTCTGCATGACCATGCGGACCTCATGGTAGCCGTCAGGACGCTTTCCGGTAATGTCCAGAAGAAGATTCAGTTTTGCGGGTGCTCTAAGCGTCAGTTTATCCATGGTCTGAAAATGGCAGCGCCCCACAGTCCAAAGACTGCAGGGCGCATTGTCGTTTTTGATCAGAAATCGTCAGTCAAGGACGGAGATAACTCTACCGGAACCGACCGTGCGGCCGCCTTCACGGATAGCGAAGCGAAGTCCCTGCTCCATGGCGACGTGATGGATCAGTTCAACCTTGATCTCGACGTGGTCGCCAGGCATGCACATTTCCGTTCCTTCCGGCAGATGGCAGACGCCGGTAACGTCGGTTGTACGGAAATAGAACTGAGGACGATAGTTGTTGAAGAACGGCGTATGACGTCCGCCTTCATCCTTGGTCAGAACGTAGACCTGAGCGGTGAATTCCTTGTGGACATGCACGGTGCCGGGCTTCGCGATGACCTGACCGCGCTGGATGTCCGTACGGTTGATACCACGGAGCAGAACGCCGATGTTATCGCCGGCCTGCGCTTCGTCCAGGGTCTTGCGGAACATTTCAATACCGGTAACGACAGAGTTCTGGACCTCTTCCTTGACACCGAGGATCTGAACCGGATCCTGGATGTGAAGGACACCACGCTCGACACGGCCGGTAGC
>DBVJ01000139.1:11981-16502 GCA_002308115.1 Lachnospiraceae bacterium UBA1267 | reverse complement strand
ATCTCGGTGCGCTGCTGCATGCCGACGGTAATGTCGGAAACCAGCGCGTCCGGATCCACGTAGAGTCCGTACTTTTCGGAAAGCGCCTTGACCTTCTCGCGGGCTTTCTTCTTCTGAAGAAAGCCGAGGACCGTGTCTTCCGCGCCGAGGATAATGTTGTCCAGGACCGTGAAGCATTCCACCAGTTTAAAATGCTGGTGGACCATGCCGATTCCCAGGGCGGTCGCGTCGTTCGGGTCTTTGATCTTCACGACTTCTCCGTCTTTCAGGATCTCGCCGGTGTCCGGATCGTAAAGGCCGAACAGGATGCTCATGAGGGTCGATTTGCCGGCACCGTTCTCGCCCAAAAGCGCATGAATCTCACCCCGCCTCAGCTGCAGCGTGATGTCGTCATTCGCTTTCAGGCTCCCGAAGGTCTTCGAGATGTGCCGCATCTCGATCACATACGGTTGCTCGCTCATAAAATTGTTCTCCTTGCTTTTCTTAAGGATCTGTCTGCAGAGCCCGGAAAGCGCTTATGAGCCTTTCCGCGTTCTGCGGGCGGATCCTTATCCGCCTGCCGTCTTCAGAAATGTGCGCCCAAATGGCCTTTTCGAAGACGTTTTTGAAAAAAAGGAAAGGACCGAAGTCCTTTCCTCTTTTTCATACGCCCGGGGAATTACTCCTCAAAGATCACGGTGACATGAGAGCCTTCCACGGCCTTGTTCCAGAAATCTGCCTTGTCGCAGCCTTCGACGTTCGCATCCGGAGTCACGGCGCCGCTCTTCACTTTCTGATAGAGCGCATCGTAATCCGCTTCGGTGAACTTCGTGAATCTGGAGGTCTTGATCGGAAGACCGGTAGCGTCGTCAGCAGCGCCGAGGTTGGAGGCCTGGCCGCCGAGCTTCGCATCCCATTCGCCCTTGTAGTACTCGCCAAGAACCTTCTGCACGGAAGCGCTGAGGCCTTTCATCGCAGAGGTGATGACGCGGTCGCTGAGGCCGGACTGGTCGGTATCGACACCGATGACCTTGCCGTTCGGGGTCTCATTTGCGGCCTGGATGACGCTCTGGACCATGGAACCGCCGCAGGAGAAGACCACTTCCGTGCCGGCGCTGTACCAGCTGCCCATCTGAGCGACAAGTTCCGGAGAAGCAGAGAATGCCGAGCCGTACTTGAAGCTGATCTTGATTTCGACGTCAACGCCGAGTTCTTCCGCAGCATCCTTCGCGCCCTGGACAAAGCCGTACGCGAAACGGTTGCAGGCCGGGTTGGATCCGCCGCCGCCGAAGGTGCCGCCGAGCTTCGTGTAGCCGTCCTTGACAGCCGCATAGCCAGCCATGTAGCCGGACTCCTGCTCTTTGTAGACGATCGCGGTAACGTTCTTCAGGATGTCGCCGGTGCCGTCGCCCTTGGTATCAAGGGCCCAGCCATCGACGAAGATGAACTTGACGTCCGGGCTTTCCATAGCAACCGTCGTCATGGCGCCTGCCTGAAGGAAACCGGGGGCAACGATGACCTTCGCACCGTTCGCAATGCACTGACGCATCGCGGCGACACGGTCATTGTCCGTCGCATCCTGGCCGTTGGCCGGCTGCTGATACATGTAGGTCTTGCCATTGGCTTCGGCATAAGCCTTGACGCCTTCGTAAGTACCCTGGTTGAAGCCGCCGTCCATCAGCTGACCGACGTCGGTGACGACTGCGAGTTCAGAAGTCTTCTTCGCATTGTTGCAGGCCGCCATGGAGAAAACCATCAGCGCCGCAAGGAGAATCGCCAATACCTTTTTCACAATTTCTTCCTCCCTGAAAAAATATGATCGCATGGTCCAAAACCATACAAAAATATACTATTCTTTTTGGTCCGTAAAGTCAAGGAAAAGCCGCCTCTCTTCCACCTTTTTTCTGTTGGCTTTTCCCGCCCTGATGCCTGCGTGGATGGCATTCATGGATTCGCCCTGATTCCATCCCATCGGCACTTTGACAAGCCCCACAAGCGGGTAAAAGGAATTGTTGCCCCCAAAAAGCACTTGAAAAGAGCGTAATCATCTGTTTCGGGCTGAATGCGCTCCTTGTTTTTGATGAGGTCACATACTTTGAGAGCGTATTTCCTTGGATTCTACGTAATGCGCTCGGTCTTCTTGCTTCTCTTCGTCGAAAATGGAGCGTATTCTTTTAAAGTCTCCGCATTACGCTCTCTATGCGAGAGCGTATTTCTAAAACAATTTGTCTTTGCGCTCTCTCTTTACAGAAACTTCACTATTTTTGTGAGCGTCTTTCCTCTGAATCGGCAAAACTCGCTCGCTCACACGGAACGTCTGGGCCTTTTTGAGAGCGCTTTCCCCCGCAAATCAAAAAACACGCTCACTCTTGCAAAAAACTCTTTGGATCAAGAGCGTCTTCCGCAAGAATTGTGTGTTTGCGCTCTTCCTGAATGACATCGCTTGCCACGTACCACGAAGCAGGGCGGCACGGGAGCCGCCCCGGGGGACTGAAGCATACGAGCGGCGGCGCCAAAAAGGCATGAAAACGGCGCCCGGCCGTAAGGCGGGGCGCCGCAGTGTCGAACGGATAAACAATCACCTGCGGTAGGGGACGGTCTCACCGGTGTCTTCCTGATGGACGAGACTGCCTTCCGAATCGAAGTCATATTGGAAGACTTTACAGACGCCGCCAAGGGTGAATGAGCTGGTGACGGGCGAATAGAAACTGGAGGTGATGCTCTCCGTATCCCACTCCAGATACCCGGCTCCGTTCACGTAAAGTTTTCCGCCGAGAGATCCTTTTATGGAATAGAAGTTCTCCGGCGATCCCCCGTCCGGATCGCAGCGGAATAAAACCGCGGTGTAGTTTTCACGAAGCATCGGAGTCAGTTCCTCCGAAGGGATGTTCCACTCGCCCTGCGTGTTCTGTCTTGCCCATAACTTCTCCAGAATATCCCGGATCTCGCGCCGTCCGTATTCATTGGACTGCTTCGGTACGCCGTAGCACGACAAATAGGTCCGGCCGCCGAACTCCGCCATGTCTGTAATGAAGTAGTCGCGGTCATCCGCGGTGATGCTGTACCGGTCCAGCTCCTTGCCTTTCTCGTCCACCTCGCAGAGTAGGTTGGTCTCCTCCATATCCCATTTGCTCAGGGACAGGAGATAACCGGATCTGGTCCGGACCGCGTTTCGCACGCCGTAATTGTCCGTCTCAAGGGTGTGGACCGAGAGCAGTTTTCCGCTCGTGTCAAACCGGTTCAGACCAATGTACTTGTAATCATAGTGACTGATCACTTCAATGGTGCCGTCCCCGTTGTCCATGGCGCAGACGATGTGCTCATAGCGCTGGCTGTCATTCGTTAAGGAGGTCGTCCGCCAGGTCTTCTCACCGGAGTCGTCCACAAAAGAAATCCAGGCGTGCGATGCTCCCGTGGAGAACACCGGCCAGGTGCCCCAGACGACGGTTCCTCCTTCGATGTGGAAATAGCCATCCACATAGACGTTCGGAAGTTCGACGGTCCAAAGCCTGGATCCTTCCAGATAGCAGGTCAGGATCGTCTTGTCCAGCATATCGGTTTCCCAGAGGTCGCTTTTTCTGTTGACAACTTCCACCTCGTAACTGTAGCCTCTCCGCGAGACCGTCCTCTTCCAGACCAGACGGTCCCAGGCGGCAGCCATTTCCTCCGGCGTCGGCTCCTCCTGCCCGATCTCAAAACCGGGCACGGACTTACGAAGCACCTCAGCCGTCTTTTCATTCGTGAAATGTTTCGTCGTGATATCTCTGTACACCGCTCTAATCTCCGCACGGCTCAGGCCTTCCGATGAAAGGCCGTTCTCTTCGAAAAATGCCGCCGCTTTCTCGTATTCTTTGGCCTCGGCGGAGACCGCCCCAAACACGGCACCACCGGCCATCACAAGAACCAGAATGGCTGCGGCCGCGATCCAAGCCGGTTTACGTCTGCTGATTTTTAACGTTTTTTCCTTCAAAGAGGTCCGGTCGTTCTTTTCTTCGATGCTTGATTTTTCCAGCAATACCGCCTCATTGATATATTGTTCATCGATCTCGTCGATGATCTCTATGATCCTTTCTTTCTTCATGGAGAAACCTCTTCCCCGCTGAGATATTTGCCGAGTTTCTTCCGGATCCTCAGAAGCCGAACCGAAACATTGTGCCTGGTGATGGAGAACAGCTCTGCGAGTTCCTCGACGGAATCCCCCTGCCAGTAACGCCTGACAAAAAGGATCCGGTCCTTCTGATCCAGCGTGCCAAGAAAGCGGTTGATCCTTCGGGCCGTGTCGCGCGCTTCGACCTCTTCCTCCACGGAATCATGCGAGGGAAAACTCTCCTCGATCTCCGAAAGGGCAATGTCGTAGCTTTTGTTTCTCTTCTCCGCCGTGCTCCAGTAATACTTCTTGATCGCGATGTTGCGGACGATGCGTATGAGGTAACTGAGAAGCGGATCCGGCCTCTCGGGCGGGATCTTGTTCCAGACAGCCAGATACGCGTCGTTCACGCATTCTTCGGCATCCTCGCGGTTGTTCAGAATGTGAGAGGCGGT
>DBVJ01000139.1:9810-11947 GCA_002308115.1 Lachnospiraceae bacterium UBA1267 | reverse complement strand
GCGCTCATAGAACAATTCGATGATCTCGCGGTCTTCCAAAGTGCTGCCTCCTTTCCCTCTCACTTGTAATCTCCGTTTTCAGCGGCAAATGTCTCACGTCTGCCACTGAAGCGCGAACTCCGTGAATAAGGCGGCGCCCAAGGGAAGGGTCTTCTCACTGATGTCGAATTTCGGATGATGGTGGGGATAACAGGGGCCGTCCGCAGGTTTGGAGCAATAATAAAAATACAGGGACGGGACCAATTCCGAAAAATAGGCGTAGTCTTCGCCCATGAGCGGGGCTTGTTTCAGCTCTTTCATGTGTTCCGGCGAAATGATCCGGGATGCGGTCTCCGTAAAACGACGGTGCAGTTTTGGATCATTGATCGTGCAGGGCACGTCGGTCATCGTCTCATAAAAGACCGATCCGCCATACTCCGCGGCGATCCGGCCGCACTCCTCCTGAAAACGGGCAATGAAAGCCTTATGTTTCTCTCTGTCGAAGGAGCGGATGGACCCCTGGATCTCAGCCGTGTCCGGAACGATGTTGTTTCGTGTGCCGCCTTGGATCACGGTGACGGCAGAAGCGACCCTCTCCCCTGCTTTCAACGCTTCCAGCCGAAGCTCTTCCAGCCTGAGAGCGGCCCGGGAAGCCATGAACAATGGATTGATCCCATCGGACAGATTCGCGAGATGCGTCCCTTTTCCCCTGAAGACTGCCTTGAAACCGTAGATATTCGCAGATGCAGGTTCCGCGGTATGCACCACGTCGCCGGACTCATACTCCACCCCCATGATGTTGCCGATATGGAGCGCGATCATCGCGTCCACCTTGGGATCCGTAAGAACGCCGTCCCGGATCATCGAGAGCGCGCCTCTCCCGCCTTCTTCATAAGGCTGGAAAATGAACTTGACCGTCCCACGAAGTTCTGCCTTACGCGCCCATAGAAGCGCAGCTGCGCCGAGGGCCATGGCGGTATGCGCGTCATGTCCGCAGGCATGCATATTGCCGTTCTCCGAAGCAAAAGGAAGGCCGGTCTCCTCACGGATCGGCAGGGCGTCGCAATCCGCCCGGATGGCAAGACATTTTCCGGGCAGCGCGCCGCGGATGAGCGCGGTCACGCCATGCCCGCCGACTCCGGTCCGGACTTCTTCGATACCGACCGAGTGAAGCGTTTCCGCAATCAACGCCTCCGTCATCACCGTCTCTCCCTGAAGCTCCGGGATCTGGTGGAACGCCCTTCGCCAGCCGATGATCTTCCCGCGGAGCGCTTCCGCCTCTGTAAGCGTTCTATTCTTCATGTTTTCTCCTGTCACATAAACTTACGAGTCCGACGATGCCCATCTCCACAAGGAAGAAGACGGTAATGTTCACGAAGGGCATCACAAAGGGCGCGATCGAGCGGTCCATCATGCCGAAGGGATCTCCCGTCACGAAGAACCAGTTGAAACCGCCGGTATATTTTCCCGCCGATCCCGTATACAAAAGGTTCCCGAGAACGGCCCACAGGGTCATGAAGACGATCACCAGAAGATAGCGATGCCATTTCCGGAAAGACAGTCTTTCGGGATCCGTGAGTATCGCGAGCGCGCCGTAAATCGTCATGAGACTGTGAAACAAGAGGGTCTGAACGACCCGGTAACTCAAAGGATGCACGGCGTGCCACATGACGCCTGCGGGATAGATGAGGTAGACCAGATTGGACAGAAAACCGAGAAGTGTGACCGGCATCCGCCATTTCTCTAGTCTCGGCACGTGCCGGCATACAAAACATGCCACGCACATCGCGGTGCAGATATGGAACGGCAGCTTCTCGATGTCGATCTCCTCGTAGGCGAAGGGCATCAAAAAGAAATCCGCCATATACAGGAAGAAGGCGGCATCGGAAAATGCCCCGGCCGCTTTCACACGTTTTTTCGGTTCCCTCTTTCGTATCAGAAAGAAAACCAGAAGCACCACGGCCAAGGAGAGTCCGATATAGAAGAAATGCCAGCCGCTGAAAAGCCGGAAGATCTCTCCGCCTTTCCGGTCCTTTAATAGTTCATGGATCCATTCGTACATGGGAAAAAACGCGCCGCGCGCCCCTTTCTATATGGTTTCCCCGGAGGATGTTCATCCTCCGGGGATTCCGTAAGCTGATCAGACTTTGATGCCGCC
>DBVJ01000139.1:1088-9749 GCA_002308115.1 Lachnospiraceae bacterium UBA1267 | reverse complement strand
TCGCAGAGGTTCTTCATTTCGAGGACGGTGTTGATATTCACGTCCCAGCCGTTCTCCATGCGGTCTTTATAAGCCTCGACTTCTTTCTCGCCGTGCGTATAGATCCGTTCCTGGCCGTCCGCCTTGGGCGCTTCTCTGAGTTCCCGGAGGAAGTCCGAAAGATATTCCTTGATCTCCTCCGCGTTTCCGAAAATGTTCGGGTCGATGGCCGCAAATCCATGGCAGACCTCGCATTTGCCCTTTTCATAGGTGTGATTGGAGGTCTTTCCCAGCGACACGATGGATGAGAAGATCTCGCAGAGCATCGCATAGCCGTAACCCTTGTGGCTGCCGAGCTGCTCGGTATGTCCGCCGAGAGGCAGGATGCCGCCGCCGGCCTTGTCGTCGATGTTCCGAAGGACGCGGGGCGCCTCTTCCGTCGCGATGCCGTTCTCATCGACTGCCCAGCCGATCGGCATATCCTTGCCCATCTTGTTGTACATTTCAAGTTTGCCGCGGGTCACCACGGTCGTGGACGAGTCAAAGAAGAACGGATAAGGCTCCGCCGGCATAGAGACCGCGATGGGATTCGAGCCCAGCATGGCTTTCTTGCCGAAGGTCGGGACCATGAGTGCCGTCGTATTCGTGACCGACATGCCGATCAGTCCCTGGTCGCAGGCCATCTTTGCATAGTAGCCGGCGATGCCGTAATGGTTGGAGTTCCGGACCGTCACGATCGCGATACCGGTCTTTTTGGCCTTCTCGATCGCAAGATTCATGGCCTTCACGGATACCANNCTGTCCCATGCCGTCATGCGCGTCGATGACCGCGGAGACAGGTGTCTCAAAAACCAGCTCAGGCTCCGCGCCGATCTTGATCATGCCATTTTTGATGCACTTATGGTAACGCACCAGACGCTGAAGGCCGTGAGACGCAATGCCGTAAAGATCGGAAAGCAGCAGAACATCCGTGATCTGCGCCGCCTCCTCATTCGTGAAGCCGAAGCGGACGAACGCATCGTCCAGAAAGCGCTTCATTTCCGGATAATGATAACGAACCGATTTTGCCATGAATTGCCCCCTTATGCCGAAAAGATGATTCGGATCAATAATCGCTTGCGCGAAGTTTTGCCAGTTTTGCGGACTTGCCGTCCAGCACGCTGAAGGACTCTTCCGTCGGAATGTCCTTTATGCCTTCTGCCGTGAAGTTTCTCAGCACGCCCACCAGGATGAACGGGCGGACAAACGTGCTGTGGATGAAGCTCCAGATGATCACCGCAATGACTGCCGCGGCAATGATCGTCAGCGTTTTCGGATCCTGAAGATACTGGGCGATCTGTGCATCCGTGCTGAGATCCATCTGTGAGAGCTCTCCGGCCAGAAGTTCAAAGGTCTGCGGGAACTGAAGGAAAATGAAGTAGCCCAGGCCGAAGAGCGCGCCGCCGATCAGAAGAAGAGACAGAAGGCCCATGCCGAAGATCCGTCCGACATTCTTGATGAGCGTCTTGCCGTGCTTGAAGAAGATCACCGCGCCTTCGCAGGTCGCCTTGGCAGCGCTCACTTCCTTGCGGTAGAACACCCAGCCCAGGCAGCAGTCGCACAGGAACCCGATCACGACCTGGATCGCGGAATTGATCGCGTCGGCCACCTGGCCGCCGCGCTCGCCGCCGACGGCTTTGCCAAGCGCATTGATGCCTCTCGCAAGCGCATTGAAGAT
The DNA here is from genome assembly GCA_002308115.1 of Lachnospiraceae bacterium UBA1267. GTDB lineage: Bacteria > Bacillota > Clostridia > Lachnospirales > Lachnospiraceae > UBA1267. Next base: position 8,053 of record DBVJ01000139.1, on the reverse strand, counting down.
ACTGCGGATCGCATTGGTCACAAGGTAGAACACCGCAACCGTCCCGAAGCGCTCCTTTACGGCTTTCTTGCCCTCTCTGTACACATGATCGGGAAGCGTCCCTTCCGTGACACCCTTCGTCATCATGGCGATCTGACCGGCTTTATAGGTGTAACCGATAAAGTGCATGATGATGGCGATGATAATCATGCCGACGATCAGACCGATGAGAAGTCCCACAAGTCCTTCGCTGTTGTACTTGTCCATCAGGACAAAGCCAAGCGTCGCAAATGCGCCCACCGCCACGAGTGCGATGAGGTCAATGAAAAGCTTCCGCAGGGAAAAAGTCAATGTTTTCCTGTAGATCTGTTTGTTGGTCACGGTAATTTCCTCCTATAACCTTTATGCCGAACCGTTTGCCGGATCGAACGCCGGCATATAACATTTGAATATTACACCAAACGGCGCCGGACCACAAGGTCCCGGCGCCGTTTTTCTCATATTTTGAAGAAGCTTTGAAGAAGCTTTTCCGTTCTTCAGGCTTCCTTCCGGATCATTTCCATGAGTTCCCGGTAAAACCTGCGGACCTTTGCCCGGAGGAAGGGGTTCGTACCGCCTTGCGCCTCCAAGTGATCCCATGTCTTCACCGGCAAAATGTTCCAGACGCCCGGCAGGATCTCTCCGCCTGGCTGGATCTCTTTTTGAGGGTCTTCGAACGGGCAGCGGGCGGAAATGGTATTCACCAGCCCGTCATTTGGCGCCCAGGTTGGGCCAAGCACCGTGCCGCCGGCGGTCTTTTTATGAAAATATCGTCCCATCGCGAGCGCCGTCGGCTGCATCGCCGCGGTCATAGTGAATTCAGGAACTTCTTCCTCCGAGCGCCTCTTCTTTTTCGTGCGCTTTCCGGGTACGGAAACATAGAATACTCCCGGCACCATCGAGATCTCCCGGTTCAGATCCCGGGCCCGGTCGATTCGAAGATCGTCTCTCGCCCAGTCATTTTCCGGCAGTTTCAGCGCCGTCACGCGCCGGATCGCCTCGGTAAGCTTTTCGCTCTGTCCCTTCTGCAAACCGAACTGCTCCAGTTTGAAATCATAGATGCCCTTAAGCTCCGAGATGCCCATCACCTTGGAGGCATTGACGCCAAGCCACTCGATGAGGCTTGCATAGCCCGGCCAGGCTTCGAATAAAGAAGAGCCGTTGTGGGGCGTGGAAATGCATACGACGGTCCTTACCCAGGCGCCTTTTCCGCCGGTAAAGAGCGGCGACACGTCTTCCGGCGATGCCTCGCACTCTTCCGCCGCGCCATATTCCAGAAGATGTGTCAGAAGCCGGATCGTCGTTCCGCCGAAGCTGTGTCCGACGAGGTCGACCGGATGCGCTTCGGACCAGTCCGGGGCCATGGCATCCTCATAGTTTCTGCCAAAGCGCGCATGTCCGTAGCGTTCCGCGTGTGCTTTCCCGTAGTCTGTCCGTGTGCCCGTAAGCTGCGCATAGAGTTCGCATGCACGGTCCCAGGCGCCGGAGATCGGCCCCACGGATGCGGCACAAACGTCAAAGCCTTCTTTCCGAAGATACACCATAAGATCGCCGGCGGCCATGCCCCAGTTGGGAAGGATCTTCCACAAAGGATCCGATTCTCCCCAGCCGAATATGCCATGCACGAAAATGGTCTTACGCAAGCAGACTGCTCCTTTTCGTTCTCAGTCGTTTCTGCCTTCTTCCCGTCTCTTCATCAGTTTGACCGCGATCATCGCGAGCGAGCCCAAAAATGCGATGGAGGCCAGTCCAAAGAGGATCCACAACAGCACGGTCACGGCATCGGCGCCCGGTTTTTCCGGCGGTTCCGGCTCTGTCGGAGCTTCTGTAGGAGCCTCCGTAGTTGCCTGCGTCGGGGCTTCGGTCGGCGGGATCTCGATCGTCACGGAAAATGGTCCGGAATATAGGAAGTATGTTCCTTTGGATTCTCCGTTCACCGAAAGTTCTGCCTGACAGCGCCAGAGCGCAAGCATCTTGTCGTTTTCCGTATCTTCTTCCAGGATCAAAAGTTCCGCTGCACTAAGCGGGATCTCCTGACCGTCTCGCGTCCTGCCCAGAGGCTTCGGCGCGTCGTCCTTCGAGGCACAGGTCAGATCTTCCGAGAGGATCTCGATCAAATAGTCATCTATCGCTTCAGGCCGGTCCACGATCATGCCGTGCGGGCCGGTCAAAAAGTCCTTCGCCCAGGCGTCTCCGTTTTCCTCGAGTTTATATGTGCCGGTCCAGCTGACTGTTCCGCGGTGCCGGCTCGCTCTGGCCGCCTCTTCATCATAGTCCGTGAACGCTGTGACGAGATGCTCGTCAAAGTCTTCCGGCAGTTCTTCCGCGCCCAGGATCCGAGGCATGCGAAGCAGCGTCGGCGCTTCGTCACGGAAGCGTTCCTCGAGGTCGAGCACCGCTTCAAAATCCTCTGTCAGCACGCCGTCCGCGCCGTTCAGGTAAAGCGTCATCAGTGTTTTCAGGTCGGAAGCGGTCTTGACCCAGGCGGATACGCCGGATTCGTGAAGGATCCGGAGATTCTCGCGCGTTGCGCATTCCGGGCTCAGGATCACGATCTGTCCGTTGGCGTCTTTGATCGTACGGGCCATCTCGGAAAGCGTCTCACGGTCCGCCTCGCCGACCGAAGTGTAGTCCAGAATGCCCATGACGTGGGTGTGCGCGATAATGGTCTTGATGTGTTCCTGATTCTGAGGCGCAGAGAGCAGGAAACAGTCTTCCAGCCCGGTCTTTCGGAGCCAGTCCAGAAGTGCTCTTGCTTCCGCCTCGTTCTGGAAGCAGAAGGCCGGGATCATATTTCTTGCGGTTGCCGTCACATAGGCATTGATGTCTTTGGAAATCACACTGCCGTTCCGTTCATACACGTTCAGAGACGCATCCACCCAGACCAGCCCGACCTGAGGACGCCGCTCGGAGACTGCCGTCTTGATCGCGCTGTCGTCCGAACGCCAGGCAACCGTCGCTCCCATGGTCCAGGAGCTCTCCGGCTCATACACCTTTGAAATTGCCTTCGGCGTCTCTTCGGTCTCTTCTTTCCCGCAGAGCGTGCACTTACGGGTCCTTTCGCCCTTCTCTGTGGGCGTGGCTTCTTTAAGTATCGTCCACTCACTGAAACTGTGGGCTTCGGGATCGACCGGCAGGAAGGAAACGATCATCCGGCCGCATTCCGTACAGGTATAGGTCTCCAGTCCGGTCGCAACGCAGCTGGGATCTTCTCTCTCGTAGTCGTCGGAATCTTTCACATGGTCGGCGTATACATGCACGGCCAGAACCGCTGTCTTTTCGTCATAAAAGAGATCCTGACACCATCCTCTCCCGTCCGTATAGGTCATGATGGTTTCTTCCGCGAGCGTGAAATCGCCTGCAGTACGGAGCACCAGGTAGACCGTATAGTTATCATCTCCCTGTATGGGACCGGTAAAAGGCTCGTAACCGTCTGAGCGGTATTCTGCGGCCCAGTGGCTTTCCACGAGCTCCAGAGCGCCTTCCGCCTCGCCTTCTTCCGTAAAGGCCGCAAGTTCCACCGTCGGGTCCGGGCTCTCTTCCGTGATCTCTTCACCGCAGGCAGGCCTGTTCACAGTCACGTGAATGTCTATGATTTCTTTCGGATTGTCCGCGTGTACCGCGCCGGACTTCGTGAGTCCGCCGATGAGAAGAAGGATGAGAAGTATTGAAATGTATCGTCTTGCCCGCATGGTCAGGGGTCTCCCTTTTTGTCATTAACTGATATACTTTACCACATTTTCAGAAAAATGTATCTCCTTTTCGGCAAAAAGAAGCGCCTGCTCCGAAAAAGCGGGCAGGCGCCTCTTCTGCTATTCGGTTTTCGAAAATGATCAGAAGATCGGAGACTGATAGAACACCCTGGTATCCATGTCGAGGATCAGCTTCGCGCTGCCGTACTTCGTGCCGGTGACATCATATCTGCCCCAGACGTCCGCGCGCTTGTAGCTCTCCTTGTGCGCCGTGATCGGATTCGAGTAGCCGCCGTTCTCCTTGTTCAGGCCGACATAGGCCCAAAGCGGGATCGTAACAGACTGGACAGACAGCGCCGGAACGAAGTCCTTCGTGTCGCCGAGACGCTTGACGGTGCCTTCTCTGGAGCCGAGAGACAGAAGCGGAGAACCGAAGGTCACGGTGTTGAGCACGTTGTATCTGCTCTTGATGGTGCTGTCCGAGGCAACCTGCTGCGCGACCATGCCGCCCAGACTGTGGCCGGCAAGAACCAGGTTCGCATTCTTCGGAACATTGTTCTTGATCACGTTGACCACGTTGGAATAGTAGGCGTTGTTCAGATTGAATCCGCAGAACAGATCCGTGATGTACTCGGTGGACTGATTGAATACCAGTTCCGTGCCGGACAGGGTGACCAGATAGACGGTCTTTGAAGACCAGCCGCTCTTGAGCGTGCCCTTTGTGATGGTGATCGGGCCCTTTGTGCCTTGGTTGTAGCCGTCGCTCACAAGGACGGCGATCTCAGAGGCATTCGTGTAGGTCTTGGTGTTGCCCGCGGCAAAGACCGGGGTGACCATAAACATCGCAACCAGCACAAGCGCCAGGATCTTCGCAGCGATACCCGCATGCTTCTTCATGAATTCTTTCCCCCATTTCATGATTGTGGATTGTACGTTCTTGGTGCCCGAAACGCCTTGCAGCTCTGCAAAGCGGAATCGGTGTAACACGTTTTGATTAATTCAACTATAACACAAAAAGTGAAAGATTCAACCGAAAATCACATCTTTTTCTATGAATTATCTGGAATTCTTCCGGACAAACCAGATCGGAACGGCTGCAAGAAGCGCCACCACCGCCGCTGCGAGGAACATCGCATAGGGCGGCACAAAGTTTTCGCCGTTCATACCCATGGCATCCAGACCGATCAGGAGGGAAATGACCGGGCCGATGATCATGGGGATCAGCACCATGAAGCACATGCGGACACCCTGGAAACGGCCCTCGGTGCCCTCCGGCAGATAGTCCTGGAACGAGGACGTGAAAGCGCCGGTCAGGGACAGGATGCCGCCCATCATGAGCACACCGCCGCCATAAAGCACCACTGTCTTCATCGTGCCGGTAAGGAACTGGAGCGCCCAGAAGGACAGAATGCCGAGGATCATGATGAAGAGAAGCGGATAATAGAAATGCTTCCGGCCGAATTTGTCGAACAGAATGCCCATGACCGCCGTGAAGATTGCCGCGCCGACGATGATGACCGCCATCGGGATCACGAAGCCGTCGCCGAGGTCCAGTGTCACGATCAGGAAATTGATGAGGTAAGAGAAGAAGGTCTGCTGAGCGATGCCCACGAGACACACGGCGGCCAGACAGACGTAGATCATTTTGTTCTTCCTGATGACGTCTTTCCGGAAGCCATAGAAGGTCTCTTTGAGGTAATTCTGCCCCTCCGCCTTCTGAATGTCCGGCGAATCCTTCAGGATGAAGAGCGCCAGAATACCCGCGACGATCGGAATGATGCCGAGGATGATGAAGAACAGCGCATTGCTCTCATTGGCTGAATTATAGAAACCGCCGAGGCCCACGAAGACGATGACGACGGCGATGACCGGCAGGATCGCGAGGATCGAATTCAGTTTGCCGCGGTTGGTCTCGTCCGTGACGTCCGCCACCCAGGCATTGAAAGCCGCGTCATTCGAGGTCGAGCCGGCGAAGGTCATGAGGCAGTCAAAGACCACCAGAAGCACGGCAATCACCGCGACCATGGATGCCTCCGCCTTCATCGGCAGAAGCGCGAAAAGCATGATCGTGAAGCCCCAGAAAATATAGCCGACGGCGATGAAGGGCTTTCTCTTGCCCATTTTGTCTGAAAGGCCGCCCGCGAAGATCGTCGTCACCGTGGCTGCGACTGCGGACAGAATGACCATCAGTGTCGTGACCGCATAGGACATGTCGGCTCTGCCGGAGTTTGCGAAAATATCCTGTGCGAATGTGGCGAAATACATATTCTCCACGATCCAGGCAATCTGCCCGATCAGCCCGAAGAATACCGCCGAAAACCAGGTACGGCCGCCAAGCGGTGTGGATTTTTGCTCTTTCATCTTGTCGCTCCTCGTATGTTGAATCATGCGTAATCCTTTATGGGATCACAGCGTTTCTTTCTGTTCCGCCGTCTTGGATTCCAGCGCGCGTTTCTTGTGATAGCGGATCGACAGGATCAGCGGGATCAGCGTGAATGCGACCACGATCGCGCCTACCAGGAAAATGTTTGAGTTGGGCACGTACTCGGTCTTCCCGCTCGTCTGATTCACAAAGGTCTCTCCGCTCGTCTTCACGACCGCCTCGCCGATCAGTGCGCCGGCGATCATCGGGATCAGCACGTAGAATACGGTCCAGATCCCTTCAAACTGACCCTTTGCATTGTCCGGATACAGCTGCTTCGCCCAGACCTTGGTGACCTGGAGGATGCCGACGTAGCCGACGCCCATGACGAAGATGCCGAACCAGATCTGGAAATTGAACAGGATCGACGGATCCACATTTTCCGCACGGACCGGGAAGAGGATCATGAGGCCGATGATGTTCAGAACGACACAGGCAATGCCGATCCAGGGATGCTTGTTCTTGTTGATCAGGATGCCGATCGGAATCGACATCAGCATGGAAAACACCAGCGGGACCGCCTCGATGATGCCCATCTGCGTCGGATTGTAGCCCAGATAATAGATCAGATAGTTTCCGGTGTAGGAGAAGTAAATGTTGAAGCCGATCGTGAATACGGAGATCGCGAGGTGCACCAGCACCAGCTCCTTGAGGCCGAAGAACTTCTTGAAATTAAAGACGCTGAAGAACTGCCGCCAGAAGCCGCCTTCTTTGTGCGGAGCCACGTCGTCATTTTTATTGAGGGCAAACATGGAAATGATGCCCGCCACGATGACCAGGCCGCCCATCACGATGAACAGGCGCATATAATTGTCGTTCTTGCCGACCAGCAT
>DBVJ01000139.1:0-1071 GCA_002308115.1 Lachnospiraceae bacterium UBA1267 | reverse complement strand
ACCGGCTGCGTCGCAAGCGCCGCGCCGATTCCGCCTCGGTTCCGGTCTGTCATGATGTCCGTCGTCCAGGTGCTGAAGCCTGCCGTCGAGCCCATGGATCCGAAGAAACTCATGACCGTGTCCGCCAGAACGACCGTCACAGCCACCACCAGATAGATCTCTTTACTGATGAATTCCGTGAGACCGAAGGCGATGGTGAAAATGCCCCAGAGAATGTAGCCCCACGCGATCAGGCTCCGGCGCTTGCCGGTCCGGTCCGCCCAGGTGCCGAAGAAGAAGGTCGAGAAGGCCGATGCGACCGCCGACCAGATCAGCATGCCGGAAATGATCGACGGATCCTTTCCGATCTTCGCGTACACGAAGGTGTTGAACCACTGGTTTTCAATGTTCCAGCAAAGCTGCCCCGCAAGCCCCAGTCCCCAGACCAGGAGCCACATGCGGAAGGGCGAGCCCTTGCGCTTGTTGTTGGAATCCGACACGATAATACTGCCTCCTTCAGAGATTATTTGATCGGATCTGTTCATAAATGGTTCCGGAACAGATTCAGTACGTAGCTCCTATGCCGAGCACAACGCTCAGCTTCACAGTCGCCGTCACGACCGTCCCTGCGAGGTTCGTGATCTCGCAGCGATACAGATTTCCGTTATAGGAAGCCTTATCGACCCGAAGAGCATACTTGGACGTCCTTCCGGAAATAGCAGTGATCTTTGTGAAGGTCTTCCCGCCGTCACTGCTGACGTACCACTGGTACTTCAGGCCTTCTCCGGATGCTTTGACCGTGAAGGATACCATTTTCCGGACTGCCGTCTTGACATTTGCCGGTTGTTTGAGGATCACAGGGGCTGCGACAACGGTGAGTGTCATAATGTTACTGGAGACGCTGCCGCCGGGGTTCGACACTTCGCAGTAATACTGCCATCCGTTCTGCGCGATTTCGGCAGTGAACTGATAGGTTGCGGTCTTTCCGGAGGCCTCCGGCACCGCTGTGAAGGTCGCGCCGTTGTCTTCGCTTCTGAACCACTGGTAGGCCAGTTCTTCTCCTTCCGCCGTCACGGAGAACACAATCTCCTG
>DBVJ01000053.1:9886-12828 GCA_002308115.1 Lachnospiraceae bacterium UBA1267 | reverse complement strand
AGCGTCGGGCACATGCCGAGCATCAGGACAAATGTCGGGTTTTCCTTGATCAGACCGTTATAGAGCCGTTCGACGTATTTATTCATCGTCCACCTCCTGCGATCGATTTGTGATAGAAGTCCAAAGCGGCATTCACCGCGTTGACGGCTGCCTTGGATGTGATCGTCGCGCCCGAGACGCCGTCGATCTCATTTTCCTTGGTGCTGCCGCCGTCCTTCAGAAGTTTAAATGACGTGACGTTCCGGCCCTTGAACTGATCCATGAAGAGCGGTTCTCCGGCAAGCATCCCCTTGCCGGGCGTTTCATGAAGCTCCGTAAAGGAAATGCTGGTGATCGCGCCGTCCATGCCGATACCGATGGAGAGGGTCAGATCTCCGTCGTAGCCCTCCGAACTGGTCACGGAAACCGCATAGCCGACGGTGTTGCCGGCGTCATCCTTTCCGGCCACGGCTTCGTTGATGTAGACGCGTCCGAAGGAAGTGCCGTAGACCTCTCCCTTGAACTCTTCCACCGCAGCCAGTTTTTCAAATGTCTCCGCGCCCGGAACGACCGTTCTGTAGGCTTCCATTTCCTTGGCTGCCTTCTCGGCTTCGATCCGGTCCTTGGTCAGCATGTAGACGCCGGACAGCGCAAGTCCCGCGATGAGCGCCGTCGCCGTTAAGACGACGACCGGCCTCGGGATCCGCTTGGAAAGCGGCTTTTTGGTCTCGCCGTTTCTAACCTTCTCCGCATGTTTACGGAAGGCGTAAGGTTTGGAAATGATGAAGTGATCGATCAGCGGCACGAAGAGGTTCGCAATGATGATCGAATAGCTGAAGGAGTCCGCTGCCGTTCCGAATACGCGGAACAGCGCGCCCATGATGCCGATCATCCCGCCGTAGATCGTGTGGCCGAGACGGCTCACGGGCGATGTGCAGTAGTCTGTCGCCATGAAGAAGGCGCCGAGGACCACGCCGCCGCCGCAGAGATGCGCCGCAAGGAATTTCGGGTCAAATCCCTGTCCGCCGAAGATGCCGAGGAACAGGATGAAGCCGACCAGGACAGAGATCCAGATCTGGCCTTTGATGATGTCCAGCGCCCACAGGAACAGACCGCCGATCAGGAGGCAGATGATGGAGCTTCCGATGATGCCGTTGGACGTGCCGAGGAACATCGACGTGATGTTGACGGCCTTGCCGGCTGCGAGTTCCGCGATCGGGGTCGGCGCGCTGACGCCGTCCACCAGGAACTTGGTCATGGAGCCGGGGAACGAGATCAGAAGGAAGCACCGGGCCGCCAGCGCGGGGTTGATGAAGTTCTTTCCAAGGCCGCCAAAGGCACATTTGACGACGATGATCGCGAAGACCGCGCCGATCGCCGCGATGTGCGCGGGCGTATCCGCGGAAAGCGTCAACGCCAGCATGAGGCCGGTCACGACCGCCGAGCCGTCCTTCCAGGTCGGAGGTCTCTTGGTGACGAGATCAAAAAGGGCTTCGGAAAGGACCGCTGCCGCAACGGAAGCCAGAATGACGAACAGCGCCTTCCAGCCGTTCACGATGACACCCACGACCGTCGCCGGCAGAAGCGCCAGAACGACCGTGAACATGATCTTCTGGGTGGTCCACCCGCTTCTTACATGCGGGCCGGAGGAAATGTGCAGCTTCTCGTTCATTTTGCACCTCCCGCCTGTTTCGCACGCTTCGCGGCCATGATCTCCGCTTTCACCCGCTTGAAGGTTTCCGTGAGAGGCCTTCTTGCAGGACAGATGAAGGAACAGGAGCCGCACTGGACGCATTCGAGTCCGTACAGCTTCTTCTCATAACGTTCGTAATCTTTGAGTTCAGCCGCTTCCGCCATGAGTTCCGGAAGAAGACCCGTCGGGCAGACCGAAGTGCAGCGTCCGCAGCGAAGGCATGCCGTCTGCTGCTTTCCTGCATTTTCGAAGCCGTCTTCCGAAAGCATCGTGAGACCGTTCGTGGTCTTCACGACCGGGACGTCCAGAGAGCCCAGCGCGAAGCCCATCATGGGGCCGCCCGCCAGCACTTTCTTGAGTTCGACGCCCTCCTTGAGACCGCCGTTGGCTTCCAGGATCTCCCGGACGATGGTGCCGTCACGCACAATGAGATTGCAGGGTTCCGCGACCGCTTCGCCCGTCAGGGTCATCACATGCTTGAACAGCGGTTCGCTGAAACGGACCGCGCGGTTCACGGCATAGATGGTGCCGACGTTGGAAACGATGCAGCCGACGTCTGCAGGCAGCATGGTGACGGGATAATCCGCCCCGGTGACGACCTGGATCAGGTTGTGCTCGCCGCCCTGCGGGTATTTGGTCTTAAGCGGCAGGATGCGGATGCGTTCACGCCCTTCGGCCGCTTTCTGCATCGTACGGATCGCCTCGGGCTTGTTCTTCTCAATGCCGACCACGCCCTCCGCATTCGGGAAGAGGCGGAGCATGATCTCAAGACCGTCGAGGATCTCCGACGCGTTTTCCTGCATGAGCCGGTCGTTGCAGGTCAGATAAGGCTCGCACTCCGCGCCGTTGGCGATGACGAAGCGGATGGCGTCCGGATTCTTCGGCATCAGTTTGACGTTCGTGGGGAAACCCGCGCCGCCAAGACCGACGATGCCGGCGTCTTTGACTGCCTGAACGATCTCCGCATTCGTGAGTTTCGAAACGTCTCTCTCCTGCCCGATTCCTTCCACTTCCGTGAAGAGACCGTCATTTTCGATGACGATGCAGTCCAAGAGCGCGCCGGAGATCGTCCGCCGCTTTTCGACTGCTTTCACTTTGCCGGAACAGGATGAGATGACGTTGGCGGAAATGAAACCGTCCGCCTCGGCAATGACTTGGCCGGCCAGTACAAGATCATTTCTCTTGACGACCGGCTTTGCAGGCTTTCCGATGTGCATGGACAAAGGAAAGACCATTTCCCCCTTGGGGTCAAAAAGCCGGAGCGGCGCAT
>DBVJ01000053.1:9598-9783 GCA_002308115.1 Lachnospiraceae bacterium UBA1267 | reverse complement strand
ACTTACAGTTAATGTTATTATTACATATAAATCTCAAACTGGCAACTGTTAATCTACATAAATAAGGCCGTCAAAAATCAAAAGCCCGGCGGTCATGCCGCCGGGCGTACCTGTTCGAAGCTGACTCATTCCTCGATCTCCGCAAGGCCTTCCGCGATGCCGAGGATCACGATGCCGGCGATGAC
>DBVJ01000053.1:5234-9549 GCA_002308115.1 Lachnospiraceae bacterium UBA1267 | reverse complement strand
CTGGAGAGAATGACGGAAACGATGCAGTAGGAAGCCACCATGGGGGCCGCGAGCACCGGATTCCGCGCCATCGCAAGCACGTAAAAGATCTGGCCGAACTGCTCCGCGACGGATGCGGCGGCCTTCGGGCCTTCGGTCTTGAACGCGAAAGGATTGTAGGGCTTTTTGTTCCTGATCCACAGGAAAATGAAGCAGCCCAGAGCGGCAACAAAGAAGGTCAGTCCGTAAAGAACCAGAACGTCGATCTCGCCGAGACCGAGCCCGGCCTCCTCGTCCAGAATGATGCCGTCCGCCGCCGTACCGATGGTGTCGAACACACAGTAGAGGATCGGGAACAGAAGCGCCAGTGCGCCATAGCGGTATTTCCGGTTTTTCTTGGCTTCTTCCGGATCCGCGGCCTTCTCGATCTCGGCCGATTCCCTGGCCGCCAGGCGGTGTTCCGCGACCGCAAGCCAGATGACGCCGATGATGATGAGTACGGTGCCGATGACGTCCAGCACCGAGAATTCCTCCCAGAAATCCGTAATGCGGCCCACGATCATGAAATAGACCAGCATGAAGACCATGGACAGCGCGCCTGAGGCGTTCTGCACAGGCGACACGATGGAAAGTTCCAGATAGCGGAGTCCCGCGTATCCGATGACCATGGAAATGATGTATCCGAGGGAGGCGGGAAGGTATTTGACCGCGTTTTGAAGGAGCCCGATCACCATGGAGATGATGTAGGCAAGGGACTCGGGCAGATATTTCACCAAGTTTTGAAAGAGCGAATCGCCGTACATCCTGCTCTCCGAGAACGGAAGCAGAATGAGCGAAACAACACCCATGACCAGACCGACCCAGACAGCGATCTTCAGGTGAGAATAACGATCGTTCTCGTCCGTTCCCTTTTTATAAAACAGGTCCGCAAGACCCCAGCCCAGCACACAGATCAGCGCAAACAAAAACCAAAGCATTTCAAAACACTCCTGTCACATAAGGATACGGCCCAGCGCCTGTAAGGCGTACGGAAAAGTTTCCGTTCGTGGGCCGTAACCAAGAAAATATATCAGAAAACCGGCGTTTCCGTCAAGGTTCGAGTGCTTTCCCGTTCAGGAATTGCACTGCCTCCCGGAAAACCTTCCGGTCTCTCTCAAACGTGATCTGCTCCCCGGCTTCCTTCTCGGTAAACCAGCCTGCGTCCATAAGCTCTTCTTTTTGGAAGCGGAGCGTTCCTCCACAAGGCTTCGCAAGGAAGAACACCACGGTCTTCCATACACCTGGCATTTTCTCGTAGGTGTATTCACTCCGGAAACCCGGGAAGAATTGAACGCTGAGCGCCGTCTCCTCACGAATCTCCCGGCCTGCAGTCTCCGCTTCCGTTTCATTTCCTTCGACGTGGCCTTTTGGGAAAGACCAGTGGCCCTTCCGCTGCCTGACCAGAAGAAACGCCCTGCCGGAATCCGTGTCCCGGAAGACCACCGCCCCGCAGGATTTTTGTTTCTTCCGTGAGTCCTTTGGCTTCTCTTCTGTCTTTTTCTCTTCCGGGAGTCCGAAAAAGGCTGCCTGAATACCTCGTTTCATGCCCATGACACGGTGTGAATAGAGAAGCTCCGCATTGCATTTGGTGCAGATATCCGTCACGAAAATGTTTTCGGCAGAGATGCCCGCCGAAAGCATGACCCGGCGGTTCGCTTCCCAGAGGTCCAGCTGATACTTGCCAGGCGCCTTCCCGGGGAAGAGGATGGATCCGCATTCTTCCATCGGGATGTTCTGGCGAAAGGCCTCTGCGACATCCTCCGAGACTTCATAGCAGTCCCGGCAGATGGAAGGTCCGATGCCCGCCAGAAGCTCTTTGGGATCCGTACAAAAACATTCCTGCATCTTCCGTACCGTTTTCTCTCCCATGCGGCCGACGGTGCCCTTCCAGCCGGAATGCGAGAGGCCAATGGCGCGGTGCACGGGATCATAGAAGTATAACGGCACACAGTCCGCGTAATAGGTGACCAGTGTGAGCCCCGGAACGTCTGTCACCATCCCGTCCACGTCCTTGTAATCGCGATTCCGGAAGGGTCCTTTTCCCGCATCCTCCGCCGTCATGCGGCGAACATTTGTCGTATGGGTCTGCCAGGATGAAACGAGTTTCATCGGATCGACGTTCAAAACTTTTGCCGCCCGCAGGTAGTTTTCTCTCAGGATCTCCATGGGTTCCAGTGAGAGACCCAGATCGAGCTCTTCAAAATACCCTGTGCTGATCCCGCCTTTCTTTGTCGTGAAGGCGTTTATGAGTCCCCGTTCATCAAAAGGCGCAAAAGAAAAATACGGCAGCGCGCCGCCGTGATAGACGAGGTGCGAGCGCGCGTCATTCTTCCGGACCAGATCCTTTTCCGTGAATTCTCTCATGATTCCGTGCCTTTCCAGACATAGAGGCCTTCCGAGGCCGCCAGGGTGCGGACCAGCTGAAGAAGCGCTTCATCCGGGTTATATAAGGTCATGCAGAGGTCGTCCGGTTCGGACATGATCAGCGCATCACCGGTCCTGAGCCAGACCGTTTCGCTGCGCATCGCCCTGGCGATCTTCGCCGGATCGGGGTTTCGCTCCCCTTCCTCTCCAAACAGAAGCTCCATATAGCAATTCAGCCGGAGGATGAGGCCTATGTGTCTGTCTTTTACGGCAGCCAGCTGTTTCTTTCCGAGAAAATACTTTTCCACGGCAAAGTACTGCCCGGCAGAATCCGCCGGCACTCTTTCCGGCAGGATGTCGATGAGCCAGTACGGTTTTTCCAGTAGTTCTTCGATCGTCATTTTCTGTGCTCCTTATCCGATCGTCCGGTGAAGAATGTCGGGAACGGCAGCCGGCGTATCGGTAAATTCTTCACGAAAATAGGCGCGTGTGTTGGCGCTGCGGCCTGCCTCATCAACGACGGTCAGCCGTACGTACAGATCCTCCGGAAGAAGCGGGAACTCCGCATGGGTGACCAGTCCGGTCTCCGCGGTTTTGAGCGATTTCCTCCAGTTTCTCCGCCCGCTGTTCGTGAGGAAGATCATTTTCGCAGGGGAACAATCCACTTTGAAAAGACCGTCCTCGAAGGAAAAGCCGTGGATCAGGGGGCCCTGGGAGGCATAGAAATCGCCCTTTTCCATTGCGTTGATGATCCCGCCGTACTCAAGCGACGCGGCACGGATCATGGTGAAGCCCCCGTAAAGCTCCCTCGGACCGTGCATGTCGTCCGCGGCGATCGGCGAAAGACGCTGTCCGCTCCGCAGCATTTCATCGTAAATATATGGACAATAAGCCTCATAACCTGTGACGCGGGATCCGGTGTTGAAGATCTCCATGGCGAACAGCCCCTTAAGGTGCGTGTACACGGAAGCATCCTCCATGGACCAGGTCGGATGATTCCAGCAGACGATGAAGCCGTGTTCCCTGCCCAGTGCGATCAGCCGGTTGATGCCCTCGGCGGAGTACTCCTTTTCGATCTCCGGCCCGTAGAATTCCGCCTGAGAGAAATCCACATAATCCTTGAAGAGTTCCAGACTTTCTTTCAGGTTGAAGAAGGGCATTTTCCGCTGATAAGGATCCCTGGCATAGAAGTTCAGATGCGAGAGACGCCGGAGCGGGAAGGGAAGCTCATTGTCCGCGGACACGTGGACTTCATACGAGGTCAGCATGAGAAAACGCTCATCACAAAGGTCTGTGTGAGGAACCAGGATCTCATGGTCGGTCATCGCCACGATGCTGTAACCTCGATCTTCGTATAGTTTTCTGACTTCCTCGGGTGTGTACTGTCCGTCCGAAATGGTGGAATGGCAGTGCAGATTCGCCTTGTACCAGTTCCCACTGTCAGGGAGCAGCACTCTTCTGTCCGGCATGGTCTTCACTCCTTCTATGCTCTGTCTTCCAAAAGCGCCGCAAATTCTTCATTTGTCACACCGTTGATATAATCGCCGGCGTGAACGCCCCGGAGCGCTTCCCGGATGCCCTCCGGGGAGGCCTCCCTGCCTTCAAAGCGCTCTCCGAGGAGCGCTGCGTCCAGCTCGCCAAAGAAATCTCCTTCAATCAGAAAGTCGCGGAAGCGTCCTTCCTCTTCGTTCCAGCACAAAACGACCAGTCCGGAAGGAAAATACTTCCTCGCGGTATGCGCGTACGCTTTCCGCCTTCCGGCGTTGTAGTCCGGGGAAGCGTTCCGCTCGACGAGCCCGCTCTGAAGAATGGCCTTCCGGTCCGCCGTCATGCGGTGTGTTTCCCACTCCCGCTCTGCAAAAGAAACCAGGTATTCAAAGAAATCCATCGTATCCAGATCGATGGAAAGCATGCCCTCGATCAGCGGCCTCAG
>DBVJ01000053.1:0-5159 GCA_002308115.1 Lachnospiraceae bacterium UBA1267 | reverse complement strand
GTGCCGTGATGCAGCACCCTGGTCTTTGTAGCGGTCTCCGCGGCGCCGGAAAATTTGGCAAAAACGCTCGGTTCAGACTCCGCCAATAGGTCGTTCCTTCCAGAGAGTTTTGCATTGATTCCAAGCGCTTCCAAAGCTTTCAGAACCGGTGCGGAAAAATAGGCGAAATCCAGGACATTTGCCTTCTCTCTTGAAGTGATGAAGGTATAGCAGATGTTGCCCAGATCATGGTACACCGCGCCGCCTCCCGTGATGCGGCGCGCGACATGGATGCCACGCTCTTCCGTGAAAGCCAGGTCCACTTCCGCATACATGTTCTGGTTGCGTCCGATGACTACGGTCGGCTCATTCTGCCACAGCATGAAGACGTCCTCCCCGGATTCCCGAAGATAATATTCCTCCGCCGCCAAATTGTAATAAGGGTCTGTCGACCCGGTCAGATAGAGTTTCATGGAATTCTAAAGACCGCCTTTTCCCGTTCCTTGCTGCTGCTCTCCGCGAAGATCGACCGCCCACCAGAGATTGCCGTCCTCTTTGAAAAAATGGAATCCCGACCGGCGGAGGACATTCTGTGACTTGATGTTGTCCGGCCGTGTATCCGCAAGCACCCGGCGGATGCCCATTTCCCGCCCGAACGCCAGAAAAGCTTTCAGTGCTTCGGTCATATAGCCGTGTCCGGTATAGGCCGGGTTCATGCCATAGCCCACCTCTGTCACGCCATCTCTCGGGACGTATTTATAGTCGATCGAACCGATGATATGGCCGGTTTCCCGGAGCGCGATCAAAAACTCCGTGAAGAACAGATAATTGGCTTCGTCTGCCGCGATCTCCTGTTCCAGTTTTTCAAGAAAGCCCTTGAGAAGATAGTCCAACTCTTCGCCCTGATAGACCACGCCGAATTCTTCCTCAAAGCGCCCCAGGTCCGTATTGAAGAGATGCAGATTCTCCCTGGTATATGGAAACAGCACCAGTCTTTCGGTTTCCAGACAGTCGATCATTTTCTCTGTATTCATCGCTTCAAGCTTTCTCTTTCAGATAGATCCGGCTCCGGCCCATGCCCCGCCACTTATGTGTTTATTGTATCATATTCATTCCCTTCTGAAAATCCATCCCGCCTTCTTTCTATATGCTTCTTTCAGGGGCAGCACATGTTTCTTTCAAAGGCTTCCACATGATTCTTTCAAAGCGCCTTACACGCTTCTCCCCTCAGCCGCTCTCGAGCGTCCCGCTTGCTTCATCTACGCATCTTCCACATGATTCTCTTCGATCGGAAGAGCGTCTTTTGCAAAACAGGTCGTTTTATGCTCTATTGAATTTGCCCATACGGCATTTCGAGATCGTATTCTCTGGATTTGATTCGTTTACGCTCTTGATTTGGAGCGTTCCGGCATTTACCAGGAGCGCATTCTGAAAAATGGCTTCATTCACGCTCTTGTCTTTCGCGCTCTTCCGCTCCTCGCGGATCGTTTTTCCAGTTTTTCTTCCATGTACGCTCCATGGCTTTGAGCGTCTTTGAAGCAAACAAGCCAGATACGCTCCTGATTTGAGAGACCAATGCTTTTATCAAGATCGTTTTTGACAAAAACCAAGCAAAAACACTCCCACATCGGCAAAAGTTCCTTTTCGCCAGAGCGTTATTTCATAATTTCTTGCTGATATGCTCTCTTTTCCAAAAGCTGCGTTTCCCGGGGGCGCATTCAAATGAGCCGGTGTCTTTACGCTCTCCCGCCGCATTTGCCGGGGGCGCGTGGCAGTGGGGCGTGTGGGCAAGAAAAGGCCCCGGCGGTGAACGCCGGGGCCCCGGGGGAATTCGTCAAACAGATCAGACACCCTTCTTGGCTCTTTCGATCTTCTCGAGTGTGGTGAAGTTTGCCTTCGCGACACGGCCCGGAAGCGGGACGATCTTCTCGGAGATGGCATCCAGGATCGTGGAGGCCTGCGGGAAGAACTTGTCATCCAGCTCGTAGCACGGGGTGATCCAGTTGCGGGAGCCGCAGACGACAGGCGGTGCATCCAGATAATCGAAGCAGAGTTCGGTGATGGTGGAAGCCATGTCTCTCATGATGGAGTTCCGCTCGACGGCGTCGCCCACGATCACGATGCGGCCGGTCTTCTTGACGGACTCGACGACCTTCGTGTAGTCGAAGGGCACCATGGAACGGGCATCGATGATCTCCGCGCTCATGCCGTACTTCTCTTCCAGCTCCTTCGCGGCATCCATGGCTCTGTAAAGGACAGCGCCGATCGTCAGGATCGTGACGTCCTTGCCCTCGCGCTTGACGTCCGGATCGCCGATGTGGATGTAGTACTTTTCGGCCGGCACGCCGCCCTTGTGGAACTCTTCACCCTTGTCGTAGATACGCTGCGATTCGAAGAAGATGACCGGATCGGTACCCTCGAGCGCTTCCGCCATCAGACCCTTGGCGTCGTAAGGCGTGGCCGGGAAGACGACCTTCAGTCCCGGGATGTGCGCGCAAAGCGCAGTCCAGTCCTGAGAGTGCTGTGCGCCGTACTTGGAACCGACAGACACACGGAGGATGATGGGCATCTTGAGAATGTCCGCGCTCATGGCCTGCCATTTGGCCATCTGGTTGAAGATCTCGTCGCCTGCGCAGCCGATGAAGTCGGCATACATCAGTTCGACGATCGCGCGGCCGCCGCACATCGCATAACCGACGGCAGAGCCGACGATCGCGGATTCGGAGATCGGCGCGTTGAAGAAACGATGATACGGAATGGCTTCGGTCAGTCCGCGGTAGACGGCAAACGCGCCGCCCCAGTCGCGGTTGTCTTCGCCATAGGCGATGGTCGTCGGATCTTCGTAGAATTTGTCGATGATGGGCTCAAACAGACCGTCGCGGATGTTGTAGGCTTTCATCTTGGAATACGCCTTGCCGTTCTCGTCAAAGGCAAAGCGCGCCTTGCCCGCGATCTGCTTGACTCTCGGATCCTCTTCCTTCGGGATGAGGACTTCCGGCTCGCGGCCTTCTTCCATCTTCGCCACATGCTGGTTGGAATACATGAGATCCGCGATGGCATTGGGCTCCTTGTCGAGATCCATTCTCGGGGAGATCTTGTCGTCGATCGCGATCTTCATGATCTCGGTCATGCGTTTCACGATCTTCTCGTCGATCGCCGCGAACTCTTCATCGGACGCGACACCGCCGTTCACGAGTTTCTTTCTGTAAGCCAGGATCGCGTCNNTCGATCTCTTCCTGCGTACGGTAGGTGGAGCTGTCGGACGGGGAATGTCCGGAGACACGGTAGGTGACGACGTCCAGAAGCACCGGGCCCTTGCCCTCTTCCAGAAGTTTCTTCTTGCGGCCGACCGCGTCGATGACGGCCAGCGGATCATAGCCGTCCACGCGCTCCGCATGCATCTGGTCCGGATTGAAGCCGGCGCCGAGGCGGGCCGCCATATCGAAGCCCATCGTCTCGCCGCGGGTCTGTCCGCCCATGCCGTAGAAGTTATCAAAAATGTTGAACAGGATCGGAAGTCCTTCTCCGCCGTCCCAGAGTTTCCGGATCTGGTCCATGGAGGTGAAGTTCAGCGCTTCCAGAACCGGGCCGCGGCCGAGAGAGCCGTCGCCGAGGTTCGCGACCACGATGCCCTTCTTATGGTTGGAACGTTTGTAAAGCGCAGCGCCTGCGGCGATCGGGCCGGAACCGCCGACGATCGCATTGTTCGGCATGATGCCGAAGGGGATGAAGAAGGCGTGCATGGATCCGCCGAGACCTCTGTTGAAACCGGTCCTTCTGGCGAAGATCTCTGCAAGAGCGCCATAGAGAAGGAAGTTCTGCGCAAGATCCTTCACCGTCGCCGCTTCCGGCATATTTTCCTTCACAGCCTTCAGGGTATCGCCGTTCAGGAAACTCTCCATGATCTCCATGAGCTTTTCGTCGGAGAGTTTGTGAATGGAGCTGAGGCCCTTCGCGAGGATCTCGCCGTGGCTTCTGTGGGAACCAAAGGTCAGGTCGTCGATGTCCAGGTTGTAGGCTTCGCCGACGGCGGATGCTTCCTGGCCGATCGAAAGGTGCGCCGGACCGGGGTTGTTGTAGGCGACGCCGTTGTACTCGGACTTCGTCTTGACTTCGTTCAGCATGGTCTCGAACTCGCGGATGGTGCGCATGTCATGATAAATGCGCATGAGTTCGTCCTTGCCGTACAGGGCGACTTCCTCTTCGAGGGTCTTCTTGTACTGGTTGACCGGGATGTCCTCAAAATGGATGGCTTCCGGCTTAAAGACTTCATTCGGATCTACATATTGACTTTTCGGCATGGTTTTTGCTCCTTTTATGAAAATGTTTTAATGAGTACTGTCTGAAGCCGTTCAGCCGAACAGGGCTTCGCGGATGACTTCGCCGACCGTCGGATGCGGGAAGACGAACTTCTGCACGTCCTGGACGCGCATTTCCCGTGCGACCATCATGGCGCAGCCGTAGATCATTTCCGAAGCGTACGGACCGTAAATGTGCACGCCGAGGATCTTCTTATGCTGCTTGTCGATGATGATCTTCAGGAATCCCTGTCCCTTCTCGTTCTCCGCAAGATAGCGGCCGGAGAAGCGGAGGGAGACCTTCCTGATCTCGACGTCAAGGCCCTTTTCCTTCGCGGACTCGGTCGTTTCGCCGACGGAGGCCACTTCGGGATGGGTGTAGATGACGGAGGGGATGGACAGGTAATCCATGCGGTCTTTCTTCCCGAGCATGTCGTTCACGGCAACTTCGCCTTCGCGGTACGCGGTGTGGGCCAGCATGATCTTGCCGTTCACGTCGCCCGCTGCCCAGACGCCGGGAACGTTGGTCCTAAGCTGGTCGTCCGTGACGATGCGGCCGCGTTCGGTGAGCACGCCGATGTTCTCCAGACCGACGCCCTTCGTGACGGCGCGGCGGCCGATGGAGACGAGCACCTTATCGGCTTCGACAAATGCGTCCTCGCCGTTCATCTTGTAGGAGACCTTGCCGTCCTTGATGGACGTGACCTGCGCGCCTAGAAGGAATTTCACGCCCTTCTGGATGAAGTCTTTCTTCATGGCTTCGGAGATCTCGCGCTCCGTCGGACCTGCGATGTGGTCCAGCATTTCCAGAACCGTCACTTCCGTGCCGATGGCGTTGAAGTAGCTGGAGATCTCCAGGCCGATGACGCCGCCGCCGACGAC
>DBVJ01000031.1 GCA_002308115.1 Lachnospiraceae bacterium UBA1267 | reverse complement strand
CCGCCGCCGCCCTGATCGACCTTGCCGAGTTCAGCGGTCTGGAAACGGACGCCTGCGTCATCCATGATGCGGCGGACCAGGGCGACGTATTCTGCGTTCGCGTCATTGCTGCCGCTCTTTCCGCGGGCGCCGGTGTATTTGTTGAAGCAGACGCCGTAGCCGAACATGGCGCTGTTCTTCCGCTCCATGGTTTCGGCATACATCGGATCATAAGCTGCGGAAACGTCCGAGGAAAGCATCCTGGAATTCATGAGGCACTCCCGGAGCGCCAGATGGCAGGCCTCGCCCGTGAGTTTCAGGATCTTCGCGACACTGTTCTCGAAGAACATGGAATGCGCGCCGGTCGCGCCGACCGAACCGATCTCCTCTTTGTCCGTCAAAAGGCAGCAGGCGGTGCGAAGCGGCTTCTTGATCTTAAGAAGCGCCGCAAAAGAAGTATAGGCGCAGACTCTGTCGTCCTGTCCATAGCCGATGACCATGCTGCGGTCCAGGCCGAAGTCCCGTGCTCTTCCGGCCGGAACGACTTCGATCTCCGCGGAAATGAAGTCCTCTTCTTCCACGTCGTATTTTTCTTTGAGAATTCTGAGGATCCCGGCCTTGACGGCATTCTTGTCCTCGTCCGCAACCGGTCTGGAACCGATCATGACGTCCAGTTTCTCGCCGTCGATGACTTCCGCGGCATTCTTCTTCATCTGATCCTTTGCAAGATGCGGCAGAATGTCGGTGATGCCGACGACAGGATCGTTTTCTCCGTCGCCGATCGCAACCTTGACGACCGTACCGTCCTTCTTCGCGATCACGCCGTACAGCGCAAGCGGAAGCGCCACCCACTGGAATTTCTTGATTCCGCCGTAATAATGCGTGTCCAGATAGGCGAATTCGGTATCTTCATACAGCGGGACCTGTTTCAGATCCAGACGCGGCGAATCGATGTGCGCGCCCAGAATGTTCAGACCTTCCGTAAGCGGTTCTTTTCCGATCACGAACAGGGCGACGGTCTTCTTCATGCCGACCGCATAGATCCGGTCGCCGGCCGCCGGTTTCACGCCTTCTTTGACCAGATCGTCAAGATTCTTGAATCCGGCCTTCTCCGCTTCCCGGATGATGTTTGCCGCTGCCAGACGCTCGGTCTTGCTGTTCGACAGGAATTCCTTGTAAGCCTCGTTAAGGCTCTGAAGTTCCTTCTCCTCTTTTGTGCTGTAACCCAGCCACGCATTTTTCTTCTCAGCCATAGTCTTCTCCTTTTTGGGTGTCCTGGGTCACAAGGCCCGGGTCGCTTCCTTAAGCCATGCCGCTTCTTCCTCATTCATGAAGGGGCAGAGCTTTTGATAAACGGTTTCATGATATCTGTTCAGGTAGGCTTTCTCCTCTTTCGTGAGCATCCCGGGGATGACCGCGTCCAGGTCGATCGGGCAAAGCGTCAGGTTTTCAAAAGCCAGGAACTGGCCGAATTCTGTCTTCTCTGCTTCGACCGTGAGAAGAAGGCTCTCGGTACGGACGCCGAACTCGCCTGCAAGATAGATTCCGGGCTCATCAGACTGGATCATGCCGGGCAGAAACTCCGCGCTGTCATTCCGTTCCGGGACCACTTTCCAGCGGAAACCGTTCGGGCTCTCGTGAACGCTCAGAAGATACCCTACGCCATGTCCGGTGCCATGCCGGTAATCCAGACCGCGCTCCCAGAACGGTGCTCTGGCGAGATAGTCCAGATTCATGCCGCGTGCGCCCTCCAGGAATTTTGCCGAGGCCAGATCGATATGCCCTTTGAGGACCAGTGTGAAGTATTCTTTTTCTTTTTCAGAGAGAGGACCGCAGGCGATGGTCCGGGTCACGTCAGTGGTGCCTTCCAGATAATGTCCGCCCGAATCCACCAGTAAGAAGCCTTTCGCCTCGACTGGCGTGTCACTCTCCTCTGTCGGTTCATAATGCACGATCGCACCGTTTGGGCCGTAGCCTGCGATGGTTTCGAAGCTCAGGCCCTTCGACGTGTCGACTGCACGCCGCATGGCGTCCAGTTTTCTGGCGCATGAAAGCTCCGTGAGCGCTTCTTTTCCGACGGTGTGCTTGAACCAGTACAGCCATTTGGTCAATACGATGCCGTCCTTGAGGTGCGCGGCGCGGAAGTTTTCCGCTTCCTCTTCATTCTTCACCGCCTTCATCAGGATCGTGGGATTCTTGGCTTCCACAAGGCCGGTGCGGCCGGAAAGCAATGTGTAAAGACGCGCGTTGATGCAGGATGGATCCAGAAGCACCGGACCTTCCAGCATGGACACGTCCTCATAGACGGCTTCGTAGGGCCGTGTTTCAACCCCGAGATGTTCAAGATACGCACGGATCTCTTCCGAAAGCGACTCGCCTTGCACATAGAAAACGCAGCGGCTTTCGGTGAGGATCAGGTAGGACAGAACGACCGGGCAGTACAGGATATCGCCGCCGCGAAGATTCAAAAGCCATGAAATGTCCGTGAGGCTTGTGAGCACATGGGCCTTGGCGCCAAGCGCCTTCATCGCGTCCCGGACTCTTTCAATCTTGGAAGCGCTGTCCTCTCCCGCGTATTCGGTCCCGAGGATCCAGGCCGCTTCATGGGAAAGCGGCGGGCGGTCCGTCCAGATCTCGCCGACAAGATCCCAGCCGTCCGCGATCCGCGCGCCTTGCTCTTCGGCGATCCGCAA
>DBVJ01000097.1 GCA_002308115.1 Lachnospiraceae bacterium UBA1267 | reverse complement strand
CGGAGGCCCTGGGCATCGATCTTCCGTGCCAGTCCTTCGACGCCGCCGGGCAGTTTCTTCGGGTCGGGCGTCCAGTCGCCGAGGCTCTGCGTGTCGTCAGAGCGTGTGCCAAACCATCCGTCGTCCATGACGAAGAGGTCGATGCCCACGTCCTTGGCGGCCTTGGCCAGTTTCAGAAGTTTGGACTCATTGATCTTGAAGTAACTGGCTTCCCAGCTGTTCAGAAGAAGCGGCCGTACGCGGTCTTTCCAGAATCCGCGCACGATATGGCGGCGGACAAAGGCATGCAGCGCATGGCTCAGGCCATTGAAGCCCTCTGAAGAATAAGAGAGCACCGCCTCCGGCGAGACCAGCCGTTCGCCTTTCATCAGTTTCCAGGAGATGGACTGTGGGTTCATGCCGGACACAAAACGTGTTCCGCCGTAGTTTCCCGCTTCCAGCGCCTCATAGTGATTGCCGCTGTAGACCAGGTTGAAGCCGTAAACCTTGCCGTGGTCCTCTCCCGTGTTTTCCGGATGGACCATGACAAATGGATTCGCGCGATTACTGGACGTGCCGGTGTAGGAACTGATGACCATTTTCCCGGCGCGGACCGGCGCCGTATGCTTCTCCATCTCCCGCGTCCAGGCGCCCGTGAAGGACGTCAGGTTCCAGTTCTGCCCGCCGAGATCCAGCTGCATGGACATAAGCCGGAGGACAGTCAGGCTGCTCTTCTCTTCATTTCTCAGAACGCTCCGCCGGGTGATGACGTCGCAGGCGGGGAACACCGTGTAATACAGATCCAGATAGACGTCGTGGTGCTTTTCCTTCAGCGTGAGCTTTAAGGACTCCACACCGTCCGAAGCGTCGGCGGCATAGGCGCCCGGCAGTTCCTCAAAGGAATACTCGTCCGGAGTCAGAAGATAACTGTCGTAGAGGAAGTCCGAAGTGAACGAGCCGTCCTCGTACACGATCTCCGCAAAAGGCTCTCGGATGTCGCCTTTTCCGTAGAAGGAGGCCTCCAGGCGGGCGTCTTCCAGTGAGAAGGCAGGGTGTCCGGCGTCATAGACGATCGCATTTCCGGGCGAAAAGGCATGGCGGTCACCCAGAAGTTCCGCCGTGTCTTTGTCGATTTTCATGCGCCCGCCGTACGCCAAATGCTCCGGCTGTCCTGTAGGGAGGATTCCGAAGGCGTAAGTCGTATGAGCGGTCGTCAAAACGAAAACTTTGTCATCGATCACCTGGATCATGAAAGTTCCTCGCTTTCTGAACGTTTTTTGGTACTGGGCTCATTATACGCCATAAATGCCGGAAAGTGCAAGAAAGGAAATCACAGTTGGCGGAAAAAGCGCTTCAAAAGTGTTCAAAGCTGTGATACATTGTTCTGGCCGTCGGCTGCCGGTCCGCAGGATTCCTGATTTCCACGCAGCATCAAAAGAAAGGAGGACGGCAATGAGTAATTTCTGGCTGTGCCTTTCCGCCGTGCTCCCGGTCTTCATCATGCTGGTCATCGGCTATGTCGCGAAGCTCTGCCACGTGATCAAAGAGGAAAATGTCGCCGCCTTCAACAAGGTGGTCTTCAACGTTTTCTTCGGATTCATGTGCTTCAATAATATTTACAGATCGGATCTGAGTTCCGCGATCCGTCCCAAAACAATTCTCTTCTGCACGATCGCGATCCTTGTGACCTATGCGCTGAGCCTGGGATATTCGCTTCTCTTCGTGAAGAAGGAAGATCAGAAGGGTGTCGTCACACAAGGCCTCTTCCGTTCCAATTTCAACGTGGTGGGCCTTCCGATCATCGCAGGACTTGCGGGCGACTCGGCCGTCAGTTCCGCGGCCATCATCGGCGGACTGACCGTGGTCCTTTTCAACACCCTCGCGGTGATCACCCTGACCATTTTCAACGGAAAGAAACTAAACATCGGAAAGCTTCTTCTGTCGATTGCGAAGAATCCGCTGATCATCGGCAGTGTGCTGGGACTCATCTTCTTGATCTTCCAGATCAAACTGCCCGTCCTTCTGGAAAAGGTGGTCGCTTCCATGGCCGCCGTGACCTCTCCGATGATGCTCGTGCTCCTGGGCGCGTTCTTCAAGTTCGGAAACGTCCGAAAGCATCTGCCCCAGCTAAGCGCCACGGTGATCGGACGTCTGATCCTCATTCCGCTCCTGGTCGTGATCCCCGCGCTTCTTCTCGGCTTCAGGGGCGACGACTTCGTGACCATCCTGATCACCTTCGCGACTCCCGCTGCCGTCGCCAGCTTCACGATGGTCCAGCAGATGGGCGGCGACGCGGAACTGGCGGGCGACATCGTGGTCTTCACCAGTTTCCTGAGCCCTTTCACGATCTTCATCTTCAGTTTCATCGCAAAGACCGTCGGCTTCTTCTAAGCCGCCCCTAAAGCATACAACAATCGACGCCGCACATAAAAACCCCGCCGCCTGAGTATGTTCAGGCGGCGGGGTTTTTGTCCCCTGTCCGCTCCCTCGCCGTACGGCTCATATCCGGTAATTACGATGCGTGATCACGATGCATTCATGCGCTGTCGGAGCATAACCATGCTTGGGGATTCGAACCCGAGTGCCTGCTCTCCGGCACATCCGCCTGTGCAGCTTGGGCAGCTGCCGCCTGATATGCGCATCCGTGCGGCTACCAACTGATCGAGCCGAAAGCCGTTTCGCTTCCGGCAAATGGTTCATTCTGTCATCCAATCCGCAGAACGGGTCATTCCAAGAGTTTTGTTTTCCAGTTGGTCTCCTGAAGAAGGTTGTCCAGCTCCCGGATCTCTTTCGCAGTCTGATCCACGATCCGCTGCAGCTCTGCCGCCTTGAGAAGCGCCTTCACCTTGATCTCCGTCCCGCGGGCGCGGCTGGTGTTCTGACTCGCGGTATAAACCAGGTCCTTGTAGGCGGACTGTTTCACCATCAACGCGTCTTTCTTCGCAATCAAAGCAGTGAGCGTCATTCCGTTCACCTTCGTACGCCCGTTGGTCAGATTGATGGCTGTCATCAGCTCCTCGAGCCGCGTCACCGCACCGTCCAGTTCCTGAAGAAGCTTCTCCGGGTCCTCCGCCGGCTCCTCGCCCTCCTGGACCAGCACCACATTGCACAGTCTCCTCCGAAGATCCTCGATCTTCCTGTTCAGATCCGCACGCTCCTGTAATGCCTCTGCAAGTTTCATTTTCGTCTCCTTCTGTCTTCTTTCAAGTTTCGTAAAACGCTGCAATGAACGCCTCATTCTTATCCGCGTGTTCCGCCTTCCGGCGCATACCGGGCTTCAGTTTCCGAAGAAGCGTTTCTGCAGGATGGGGGTGAGTTCGCGGGCCATCGCGGGGATAAGGGCCAGGTCGTGGTTCAGTGCCTCGCGGGTCTTTGCGTCAAAGAGCATGGTATAAAGCGCTCCGGGCTTCACGGCATGCCACTCAGGAAGTTCGAAGGTGTTGGGGTCGCCGCTTCGCGCGAAGGCCATGAGGCTGTCAAAGATCTCTTTTTCCAGCTTCGGCGTGACACGCGGCACCACGGAGGACGGAACCAGCGATGTATTGTGGAAAAGGTACGGGATGTCGGCGCAGTGTGACGGCGCGCGTCCTCCATAGACCGGTGTGTCCTGGCAGAAAATGTAACTGTAGGTGCAGTCATTCATCATGCTTCTCCCGGAAACATACTGAAGGATACCGGCGCGGCAGACAAAGTCCGTGGTTACAAGCTCAGCGAGGTTCCGCTCCGGATAAGCCTCTTTGAAGGCTGCCTCATAGGCCAGCGCTTCCGGCCCGTAGAGTGCCGAAACAAAAGCCCGCTGCTCTTTCTTCGTCATCTTTTTGACGTTCGCTTCTCCCGGGAAGCTCGTAAAGAACTCTCCGAGCGTCGATCCGACAACCATCGGAATCTGGGCCGTCTCTTTTCGGAAACCGACCTCCAGCGGATCGCCGAAATAGAACTTATTTTTCTTCGGCCCGTTTCCGCCCACATAGAAGCCTTTCTTCCCGAGGGCGGGGCTGACCGCCTTCCAGGCCGCGGCGAAGGCTTCGTAAGGGGCTTTCTCCAAGGCTGCCACGTCCTTGAGACGCATTTTCTTGAGCACGGCTTCCACGATCCTACGGCCGCTCTCCGCCCCTTCCGGCTTAAGGCTTTCGGTGATCTCTCTCGGGAAAACGCCGCTCATGTTGACGGCCTTGTGGAACAATCCGTCCGCTTCCGGGGTCTGGAGAAGCTCGGTGATCTTCATGCCGCCGCCGGACTGGCCCATCAGCGTTACATTTCCAGGGTCGCCGCCGAAGCGTGCGATGTTGTCCCGGATCCAGCGAAGCGCGGCAATGAGGTCGTTCGTACCGTTGTTCGCGGAATCTTCGTATTCCTCTCCAAAATCCGATACGTCAAAGTAGCCTAAAATGTTCAGGCGGTGATTGAGGGAGACCACGACCGCCTGCCCGTAAAAGCACATGTTCTCGCCGTCGTAGGCGACGTGCTCGATGGACGAGCCGAATTCATGACCGCCGCCGTGGATCCACACCAGCACCGGCCGCTTCTCATCGTCCAAACCCGGCGTCCAGACGTTCAGATTCTGGCAGTTTTCATCCTTGGGCCAGAAGCGGTGCGGGGTCAGAAGATCATCCTCCGGCACCCACTCTGAGACAACCGGGCAGACCGGTCCGTAGACCGCCGAGACCCGGACGCCATCCCATGAGACCGGCTCAGGTTTATGGAAACGCCGTGCCTTTGCATAGGGAATGCCCTTGAAAATGTGCATCCCCCGGTATGCATAGCCTCTCACGTCGCCGCCGGTCGTCCGGACGACGGCTGTGTCTTTGTCGAAACGAAACATATTATCCATGGCACTCCTTACGATGAGCCCCTCCCGATGCGGGAGGGGCTCATTTTGTCATTCGATCTCCTGGATCTTTGAAAGCACGGCTTCTTTGACCGCCTTGTTCACCGCGAGCGCATTTTCACGGCTGTCCTGGCAGGTGTAGAAGTAGAATTTGATCTTGGGTTCCGTGCCGGAAGGACGGACGGAGAAACGGGTGTGATTGTCCAGTTCGAAACGGAGCACGTTCGACGCCGGAATGTCTTCATGGCCATGGAGATAGTCCGTGATTGAGACGACCTTGGCGCCCGCGACCTCCGTGAAGGGGTCTTTGCGGATGGCTTCCATCATACGGCGGATACGCGCCGCACCTGAAAGGCCTTCCAGCACAAGGTTCGGCTCATCTTCCGCGAAATATCCGTACTTCTCATAGAGTCCCATCAGGACCTGCCACAGCGTCTGTCCCTTTGTCCGGTAATAGGCCGCGGCCTCCGCAACCAGCATGCCGGCCGAGATGCCGTCCTTGTCGCGGATGTTGGTGGATGCGGCATAGCCCACGGACTCTTCGTAGGCGAATAGGCAGGTGTAGCCGCGTTCCGTGAGTTCGGGGATCCGTCCGCAGAGATTCTTAAAGCCCGTCAGCGCTTCAAACATTTTCACGCCGTAGGCTTCCGCCATGATGGCGGACATCGGGCTGGTCACGATGGATTCGACCATGGCGCCCCGCTCAGGAAGCGTGCCGGCGTCCTTACGGCCTTCGAGAATGTAATTGACCAGAAGATACCCGGTCTGGTTGCCGTTCAGCGGAACATAGTTTCCATCCTCAGAGAGGATCTCGATCGCGAAGCGGTCCGAGTCCGGATCGGTGGCCATGAGGAGTTCCGCGCCGGTCTGACGGCCCAGTTCTTCAGCCAGGCGGAAGGCCTTGGGGTCTTCGGGGTTCGGATAGCCGACCGTCGTGAAATCCGGATCCGGCATCTCTTGTTCCGGCACGATCTGCCAATTCCGGAAGCCCCGGTCGGTCAACATGGTCCGGAAGGGAATCGAGCCTGCGCCGTTCAGCGGTGTGTAGATGAAGGGCACGTCCAGATCCAGTTCGTCCCCTTTATGGATCGCAAGAGATTCCACTTCGTCCAGATACATCCGGTCGTATTCCGTACCAAGCACGCGGATCAGTCCTTCTTCTTTCAACGCTTCAAAACGTGCCTTACGTGCCTCGGGGCTCAGCGCCGCCGTGCGCGATCCGGCTTCTTCGTCTGAGAAATAATGGGCCGCCGCGATCTTTTCCGTCATGCCGTCCGCGATCTCCGCGCTGACCTGGCAGCCGTCGGTCCAGTAGACCTTGTAGCCGTTGTAGTCCTTCGGATTGTGGGAGGCGGTGATGTTGATGCCGGAAACCGTGCCGATCTTGCGGATCAGGAAAGCCAGTTCGGGCGTCGGCCTGAGATCCGGGAAGACGAAGGCCGGAATGCCGTGCTCCGCCAGGATCACGGCGGTCAATTCCGAGAACTCATGGGAAAAATGTCTGGGATCGTGGGCGATGATGACGCCTTTGTCCTTTTCCCCCGGCGCTTTTTCCAGAATGAACTGCGCGATGCCTTCCGTCGCCCGGCCGACCGTATAGTAATTCATACGCATCGTGCCCGCGCCGATCTTGCCGCGCAGACCCGCGGTGCCGAAGACCATGTCCGCGACAAAACGTTCCTGAAGCTCTTTCTCATTGTCCTGAAGCGTCAGAAGTTCTTCATGAAGCGAATCGCCTTCGGGAAGCGATTCCAGCCAGATCCTGTTTCTCTCCTGATAATCCATTTCGTACTCCTTTTCCAATTGAAGTCTGATCCACGCGAAAACGGGCCCGCCGAGCCCGTTTTCGAAAAAATCATATTGTAATCGTGTCCTCTCCCTCTTCCCGTTCCTGAAGGAGCGGAAGGATCTCCGCGACATATGCGTCCACCTGCTCCGCCGCACGGCCGACATAATCCGCCGGATCCAGAAGTCCCTGAAGCTCTTCGGCCCTGAAACCCAGTTCCGGACGCTCCGCCAGGCTCTCGAGAAGCCGGGGTTCCCCGCCTTCTTTCATTCTGGCCGTCGCTTCCATGGAGCATTCGCGGATGACCTCGTGCAGTTTCTGCCGGTCTCCGCCGCGCTTCACGGCTTCCATGAGAATGTTCTCGGTCGCGAGGAAGGGCATGTAGTCCTTGAGGTGCTTTTCGATGATCTTCTCATTCACCACAAGCCCCGCGGTGACATTTTCCGTAACACGGAGCACCGCGTCCGCCGTCAGGAAACCTTCCGGCATGGAGATTCGGCGGATGGCCGAGTCGTCCAGCGTCCGCTCAAGCCACTGGGTGGAGGCGGTCATGGACGCGGAAAGCCTGCCGGTCATGAGATATCTCGAAAGCGCGCAGATTCGTTCGCATCGCATGGGATTTCGCTTGTAGGGCATGGCGGAAGAACCGATCTGTTCTTTCTCAAAGGGCTCTTCGACCTCCCGCTCATGCATGAGAAGGCGAATGTCCGAAGCCATCCGGTATGCGCTCTCGCCAATCGAGGAAAGCGCGTTCAGAATGCGGCTGTCGAGCTTCCTCGGATAGACCTGGGAAGCGACGGGGAAGGTCCGCTCAAAGCCGAAATCCGCGGCGATCATCCGGTTCATTTCGTCGATCTTCGCGGCATCGCCTTCGAACAGTTCCATGAAGCTGGCTTCCGTGCCGGTCGTCCCGCGCGAACCCAGAAACAGAAGCTCGGACAATACATAATCGATCTCCCTGAGATCCGATACGAAGTCCTGAAGCCAGAGCGCCGCTCTCTTTCCGACGGTCACGGGCTGCGCCGGCTGAAAATGGGTATAGCCGAGGCAGGGAAGGTCTTTGTAGCGTTTTGAAAAATCAGCCAGATTCCGGACGACTTTCAGTACTTCTTTCCGAAGATACCGAAGCGCCTCCCGGTAGAGGATCAGGTCCGCATTGTCCTTCACGTACTGGCTGGTGGCGCCGAGATGAATGATGCCGGCCGCTTTCGGACACTGGAGGCCGTAGGCGTAGACATGCGCCATGACGTCATGACGCACCACTCTTTCACGGGCTTCGGCTTCCTCAAAGTTGATATCCGAGACATGCGCGGCCAGTTCTTCGATCTGCTCGTCCGTAACGGGAAGTCCGAGCTCTTTTTCCGCGCGCGCCAAAGAAAGCCACAGTTTTCTCCAAAGCTCGATCTTATGCTGCTCGGAGAACAGCTTCAGAAGGTATTCGGAAGCGTAGCGCCCGGAAAGCGGAGATTCATAGCGGTCCTTCATCGCATTTTCACCTCTCGATGATGCTTTCCCTTTCAGGACCGACCGAAACATATTTCACAAAGCAGCCGGTGCCTTTCTCGATCATGAGCACATAATCCTGCGCCGCTTTCGGCAGATCCTCAAAGCGTCTCACGCCGGAAATGTCCTGATGCCAGCCGGGGACGGTCACAAGGACCGGTTTCGCATTCTTTAACGCGGTCGGGAAGGGGAAGTCCTCCGTCTCCTTTCCATCGACCAGATACTTCGTGCAGACCGGGATCTCGTCGAGATAGCTCAAAACGTCCAGTTTCGTCAATGCGATCTCCGTTGCGCCCTGCATTTCCACGCCGTAACGCGTGGCGACCAGGTCCAGCGCGCCCACGCGGCGCGGACGGCCGGTCTTCGCGCCGTATTCCTGGCCTGCTTCACGAAGCGCGTCCCCTTCTTCTCCGAAGATCTCGCTCACGAAGGGGCCTTCGCCGACGCAGGTGGAATAGGCCTTCACGACACCGATCACGCGGTCCAGCTTTGCCTTCGGATAGCCTGAGCCGACCGGCGCATAGGCTGCGATCGGGTTGGAACTCGTGGTATAGGGATGGATGCCGTAGTCCAGATCGCGGAGCGCGCCCAGCTGCGCTTCAAACAGGATCTTTCTGCCTGCATTGTCCGCATCCCTGAGCCAGGCGGAAGTGTTTTTGATAAAAGGCATAAGCGGCTCGCAGTAATCTTTGAGCCACTGCTCCAGATAGATCATGGTGTAGGGCCTTGCGCTGTACACCTTTTCAAGCGTCAGATTCTTCCACTCCAGAAGATCCGAGAGGTGCTCGCGGAGTTCTTCGGGGTAGAACAGCTCGCCCGCCAGCACGGTCTTCTTCGCGGCCTTGTCGCTGTAGAACGGCGCGATGCCTTGCTTCGTGGATCCGAACTTCTTGCCGGCGAGGCGTTTCTCCTCCAGACCGTCCAGTTCGCGGTGCCACGGAAGGAGAAGCGAGGCTCTTTCGGAGATCATCAGGTTCTCCGGCGTGATCTCGACACCCTTCTCCCGCACCTGACGGATCTCCCTGAGGAGGTTCTCCGGATCCAGCGCCACGCCGTTTCCGAGAATGTTCATCGTGCCTTTGCGGAAGATGCCGCTCGGAAGGAGATGCAGTGCAAACTTTCCGAATTCGTTGATGACGGTATGGCCGGCGTTTCCGCCGCCCTGATAACGGACGACCACGTCATAGTCTTCAGTCAGAAGGTCCACCATGCGGCCCTTTCCTTCATCTCCCCAGTTGATTCCGACGATCGCGCAGTTTTTCATATGAGATCCTTTCTGCTTCGCTGTCCGGCCTGTTCACAGACGGAGAGCCGGCGCATTTTCCTCAACCCGGAGCGTCCCAAAGGACCCTCCTAAACCATTTTCCTTATACTATAAACCCGTCTGTTTTGCAAGTCAGAAGCCCTGCCCTTCCGGTCTGAGCGGGGAGCACATGCCGAAGCGAACGGAGGAGTGAGCGGAGTGCATGTGTCCCCGAGAGGGAGAGCGTGAACCGGGGGCATACAAAGATGGGCATACAGGCCAAGGGACCCGCCCGTGTCATGCTTGTGCGTAAGCCCCCGGGCTGTTCCCAATAAGCCGATGCGTCCCTTGTCTGGCCGGATCTTGAATAAGAGTCTTTTAGGTCAAGACTTCATAAATTGACTCTTTTTGCATTCATTCGTGGAGTCTGAATTCTTAAATGCGTGAAAAGGACTCTCTCAATCTTCGCTATCAGGAGTCTTAATTGGGGAAAGTAAGAATATGACTCTGGGATTTCTCATCGGAGAGAGTCTTTTTGCCCCAAAACTATTCTATGGACTCTGAATAATTCAATTTAGGAGAGTCAAAATAAGAAAAAGCGAAACCAAGACTCTTTCAATGAAATCATCATGGAGTCTAATTACCCAAAACAACCCAAAAGACTCTTCGCCCCCCGCAGGCGCAGAGTCACCCGC
>DBVJ01000024.1:348-13051 GCA_002308115.1 Lachnospiraceae bacterium UBA1267 | reverse complement strand
CTAGGCACGTTGCTTCCCTCCTTAACTAATAAGGTTAGATCATCGGTACTCGCTCTCTCTTCGAAAGTGTTCGTGCGCACTGCCTTCTATACAACCATTGAGGAATGAAACGCACTATTGATACAGATGAAACTGTGTAAAAGTTACTTCTTGACTTTGGGTCTCTTCGCACCGTACTTCGAACGGCCCTGACGGCGGTTCGCTACGCCTGCGGTATCCAGCGTCCCGCGGATGATGTGATAGCGGGTACCGGGGAGATCCTTGACACGGCCGCCACGGACGAGAACGACGCTGTGCTCCTGAAGGTTGTGGCCTTCGCCGGGGATATAGCTCGTAACTTCGATGCCGTTACTAAGGCGGACACGGGCGATCTTACGAAGCGCTGAGTTCGGCTTCTTCGGGGTCGCGGTCTTGACGGCGGTGCAAACGCCGCGCTTCTGCGGAGACGCATCAGAGATGGCGCGTTTCTTCAGAGAGTTGAAGCCCCTCTGGAGCGCAGGAGCTGCCGACTTCTTCTGGGAAGTCTCTCTGCCCTTGTGAACTAACTGGTTAAATGTAGGCATTCCATTTCCTCCTGTTTTATTCAGATCCCGCTCTCCTCTTCCCTGTTCTTTCGGCCGGTTGTCGCCTGAAAGGGGCATAAAGGCGCGGGCGCGCCGAAAAGGCGCACTCTGCGATTATAGCAAAACTTCGCTTGTTGTCAAGGATTTTTTCAGGTTTTATGCGCTTTTTTCAGTCTGCGCCGAACATCGCCGGCGAAGAAGTTTCCTCGACTCCCCGGGCCACGGCGATCTCCTGCTCCACCGCCGCGGTCGTGCGCGCCCCGCTGAGGATATTCGCGATGGCAAGCAGTGTAAAAATGATCAGGGTCAGGATGATCTCAAACGCAAACTTAAAATTTTTCTTCTTCATGTCTTCCACCTGCCTTCGCGGCTTGCTTGTTCTATGGTGCTGAAAGCGACGGATCAATACAGCGCTTTCTCGTGCAACAGAATGAGGATGGCTGCCAGCGCGTTTCCAAGCGCCAGCGCGATCACATGGCCGATCCGGAACGCGCCGCCCGCAGCGGTCGAAAAGCGCCAGATCTCCATCACGATCTCAAAGACTACTGCGATCAGCATGCCCTGGCCAAAGCTCTTCAGCGTGCCTCTGAGCCAGTAGCTGAGCGCAAAGACCAGTGAGAATGCGAGCAGAAAGTCTGAGGTATATCTTGCGAACACAACGAACAGAGACTCGGAAATGATCTCCCGTCCGAAGATCGTGGCTTTCTCCGGTCCGTAGAGTCCGAATACGAGACGCGTCAGAAACTGCTCGGAATTCAGCAGCATATAGAAAACCGCACCCAGCGCCAGGGGGATCAGAATGCCCGCCCACCAGAATGTTTCCTGCTTTACGTTCACTTTCGCGACACTCATCTTCTGCCTCCTTCGTCTCTTTCGGTCTCCATGTTCCCAAGCGCAAATTCGAGGCACTTGGTAATGATCTCGTTCCGGTTGTAGCCGGTCTCTTCGGCGATCCGGTCGATCTCCTGGATCATGGAATCGGGCAGACGTGCGGAAAGCACAGAGGTTGTCCCCTGATACTTCTTCTTTTTAATGATGAGTTTCCGCTCCGCCATTACGCGACACTGCCCCGGTTCCGACTCTTCTTCTCTTCTGCCCTGTCCTTTCGGGACAAGCAGAGATTCCCGTCTGTAATGTATTACAATAGTACACTTTTGTAATACACAATGTCAAGCGGAAAATGCGGGTTTTTTCAAGAAAATATCATGAATTTCAGGGCCTTGATCCGGGCGGGCGGGTTGGTCAGATTTTTTATGTATATGATGACTGGCTGTGTCGGAAGCACTTCGCACGTTTATGGGTTTAACGAATAGATATGGTTCTGAAAACAGGTTTTCATAGCTGTTTTGCGCCGTTTCATTCATTTGAAGAGTCAAATATTCAAAAACTGCCTGTTTGACTCCTTGTTTTTCCATTTTTCGGAGTCATTTCCTGTATGCTTTGGGTTTTGGACTCTTTTCTTTCCACATGAAAAGAGTCTGAATTCCGAGATCCAGGAATTCAGACTCTTTTTCGACCTATTTACGAGAGTCTTTTTTTGAAAAAGCGAAAGACGGACTCCTGATTCATCGGAAGACGCCCCGTCAAAATGAAACATACAGGGCCGCCGCATTACGGGGCCCTGTATGTGAATGGTTTCGGGTAGATTTATCGTGTCAGGATCCTAGATCTGGTGCCTTACGACCTTGTATTCGTCGCCGTCACGGAAGAAGGGGCATTCTTTCTGTGCGCGGCCGTCGGAAAGAAGCCTCGAATAGTCGTCCTCGTCCATGTCGACGGAACAGTACCAGGCGTCGTCATCTTCGTCGTATTCAAGATATGCGCACAAGTCGCAGCGTGATTCTGCCATCGTATCCTTCTTTCTCTTCTTACCGGTATTTCAGTACGGCCCCAATACCGTCATTTTTCCGACCCGGATTTGTTCAGGATCGTGACGGCGGACGTGTACGGAACCCCCTCGTGAATTCCCATTATACTTACTTCCTTCTCCATATGCAAGAAAAAGCGTTCCGGTTGCGGCGCGGCTGTCTTTCTGATACAACAGAAGAAAAGATCAGCGGGAGGTCCAAGCATGGACGCGGAAACAATTGTCAAAGAATACTATGTGGCCCGGAAAGGCACAAATTCGATCAAATGGGACATTCTGGAGGAGGCCTATGGAAAACCCGACCTCCTGCCCTTATGGGTCGCAGACATGGATTTTCAGACCTGTCCGGCGGTGCTTCAGGCGCTCAGAAAGCGTGTGGATCACGGCGCTTTCGGCTATTCCGTCGTCCCGGACAGTTTCTATGAGGCCTTCGGCGCATGGGAGCGTCAATACGGCTATGAACCGCCGAAGGATGTGATCCGGTTTTCTGCGGGCGTCGTGACCATGCTCTACCGGCTAGTCCGCTGCTTCACGGAGCCCGGTGATTCCGTGCTGATCCTGACGCCTGTGTATTACCCCTTCCGGAAAGCAATCGAGGAAAACGGGCGGGCTGCGGTCCAGGTGGATCTCCGGGAAGAAGGCAGCCGCTTCGTCATCGATTATGAAGCGGTCGAACGGGCCGTCGCAGAACGGCAGGTGAAAATGACGATACTTTGTTCGCCGCACAATCCGGTTGGCCGAGTCTTCACGGAGGAAGAACTGACAGAACTTCTCCGGATCTTCGCCCGGCGCGGCGTTCTGGTCATCTCCGACGAGATCCACCAGGACTTCCATTTTGACGGACATACACAGCATTGTTTCGTCGGCGTCCGGGACAGACTTCGTGAGGCAGGCGAAAGGATGCCTGAAGTCATTGCGCTGACCGCGCCTTCGAAAACCTTCAATCTGGCGGCGCTGGGTTTTTCTCTGGCGATGATGCCGGACGAAGGACCGAGGGCAGTCTACGACACATACATGAAGGCGCTTGGAGAACCCGGCGTGGACGTTCTGGCTGCGACCGCCGCGGAAGCAGCCTACCGGCACGGAGCGGAATGGCTCGAAGGTGTAAAATCCGTGATCATCGGAAACCATCGCCGGATCAGAAAACGGCTTGCCGCAGAATGCCCGAAGGTCCGCATCATGGATCTGGAAGGCACTTATCTCCCCTTCCTGGACCTCCGCTCTGTCGTAGACGTCGCTCATCCCTCAAAACCGCCGGTCCGGATCGCGGGCAGCGAGACGAACGCCGACATGGCGGATCTGGTGCAGAACCGCGCCGGCCTTGCGGTGGATTACGGTGAGTGGTTCGGCAGGAACTTCGCAGGATTCATCCGGCTGAACCTCGCGACGCATCCGGACATCGTGGACGAAGCAGTGACGAGGCTGGTGAAAGCCATTTGTGACTGATCATGCTTGAGTTATAATAAACCTCATATCAATTCATTATCAGAAATGGGGGAACACCTATGAATTACGAAGAATTGTTTGATCTGGATAAAAAATGTATACGGACAAGGAAAACCCGCATCCTTATGATACCCATTGTATTTGCATTCTTTGCACTTGTCTCAATCATCATAATCAGTACTGGTCTTTTAAAAACTCTCACCGTTATCATGGTGGCATTTGTTGTTGCCATTCTATTCTCTTGTATTGCCTTCATTATCGTCGACAAAAAGTATCAATCGAATTTGGCGGCATTTGAAAAGAGCATTTTAGATGGCATTGGTGTTTCAGAATGGAAATACAACACAAGATGTGATGCATATATAGATGTAAAAAGTAAACAAGCAGTTTATAACTTTGACGAAATAAAGTTCTTCAAAGGTGAAGAGGGAAGACTTGCTCATGCCGTCGAAACAATACAACAAAAGAAATCCTACAAGAAAGCTCTTTCCAACTTCCTTGCTGATGAGAAATGCAAAAACTTCCACGCGTATAAAACAATTGCACTAAAGGCTGAAGACAACCTACAGTATTTGGATGATTATTATGTAGTTGCCCACTATTCATCACCCACAGGCAAGAGTCAAGCTATGAATACCTTGACCATACCTGCCAAAACGATAAGGCAGCTCATTAATGATAAGTCTCTACTTATGAGTAAGAGTGAGTACACTTCGTATATGAAGGAGCAAACAAGACAGCAACTCGAAAAGAAACAACACTCTTTTTACGAGATGGTAAATGCTGTAATTGATTGTGCAAATGAGAACAAAGAAAAACTGGTAAATGTCAACGACTCGGACGAATTGGATCGACTGATATCTTCCCTTTTTGACAGAACCGTTAACAGCATCAAGAAGGTCAAATCTCTTGAAAGCGAGGAGTGGGCTATCATAGACAAATACATCAAGAATACAAATGACGATGTTAACAAAATCATCCAAAAGAATAATCAAATCATCGAGTACTACAAGTCAAAAGACTTTCTCGTTATCAAGAATACTTGCGATACCTTGATGGCCACACAGAAAGAATTTAACGAATATATCGACGAAAAGGTAAAATCTATATCTGATCTATTCGGGACAAGTGTGGTTCGTAATGAAACCTCTTTTGAGGACGAATACAAATACATCCATCCATATAAGAAAAGTATAACGCCATTTACTGCAGAGGTGTCTGCCAATGTATTTGCCAGTGCAGAAAACAACCCAATAGAATACGTGGTTAAACACTTCTATCCTGACAAAGGGCTTTACCCAGAGCAAATCAGAAAACTCCAATTACTGATAGAAGAGTTGGAAACCTTAAAAGATGCGAAAGTCATTATTGAAAACTACAAGAAGGATATCCAAAAGTACCTTTCTGATGTGCCCAGTTTTATTATGGAGAATGATGAGGACGGTTTCTATTCCAGATTGGGCTTCGCAACGATCAACGAGAACAACCTGACTGTGGCCTACAAATTTTCATATACTTCTAATGGCGGTAGGGCACAGCGCTCTTTTACCATACCTATGACGGAAGAGACTATCGTCAAACTGATCGAGATGCTGGAAAGTAAACTTACCATGTCCGCTTTCACAAAAGAACAACGCTCACTAATGACGAGCAAACTTCGCCAGCGTATTAAGGAAAGAGATGCTTTTACTTGTAAAAGCTGTGGCAACTCGACTTATAAAGAACCTAATCTTCTTCTCGAAATAGACCATATTATCCCCGTTTCGAAAGGTGGTTGCACGGAGGAAGGCAATTTACAAACATTATGTTGGAAGTGTAATAGAAGCAAAAGCGATAAAACCATCTAAACAAATCTTATGATTACATAACCCCCACTCGTTCTCTAAATGAGATGGTGGGGGTTTGTATGTACACGTGGCGCCATAAAGGAGGTGTGCCTATATTCAATTCACGGTTTCACAGTTTCGCGAGCAAACGCTTCTTCTCCTCGATAACGCGCTTAATTTCCACTTCCTCGGTCATATTCCACTCTTTCTCGAGGAGTTCGATGATCCTGTCGCAGGTATCTGCGGCCTTTTTATAATCGCCCATGATCTCATAAATGTCCGCGATGCTCCGAAGTTCATCTGTGAAGCGCGGCTGCCGTTTAGATAGGGCAAAAGCGCGTTCGTAGAGTTCGATGGCCTTTTCGTACTCACATTTGACACAGTGGTACTGCGCCGTTTCGAAGAGGCAGTCGCTGTTGTCTGGATGCTCCCTAAGAAGTTCCTCCATAATTGCATCGGCGGTCTTCTCGTCATAGCGGGCGAGCGCGATGTGCGCGCTGTAGACCCCATTGAGGATCGGGTTGGAGTCTTTAAGTGCCGTAAGATGCTGAAGGGCCCGTTCCGCCTCGTCCGCACGGTGGTCGGCAAGGAGATTGTCTATCAGGAATTCCCAGGGGAGCTTTTCGTTCGGATTCGCTTCCGTAAGCTCCCGGTAAAAATCAATGGCCTTCTGATGGTTGGCCAGATTCCAGTCCCAGATAGCGTGGCCTTCGGCCTTCATGAGCATCCACTGGCAGTCTTTTTCACCAGGCGCGAGGCGAATGGCATCACGTGCATAGCGACGCACCTTACGTGCGTAGGTGTCCATTTTATGCCAGTAGAGATACGCAATCAGACTGGCCGCACGCTTCTTCTGTCTCTCGTCCAGAAGCTGGGTCTTCAGGAACTCCTCATATTCCAGGAAAATATCCTGAGGGAGATCTTCTTCCATGTCGAGGCGGTTTTCGATCCGGTTGAGGCGCTGCTCGTTCGTGAGATCGAAGAGATCGTCGATCTGCACGCCGAAGATTTCCGCGAGAAGCGGCAGCGCCGTGATGTCCGGCATGGCCACCTGGTTTTCCCACTTGGAAACCGACTGGGCGCCGATCCCGAGTTTCTCCGCCAGCTGTTCCTGTGTCAGTCCGGCTTTGAACCGAAGCTGTCTGATTTTCTTTCCGAGTTCCATAAATGCACCTCCTAAAATGAGTTTGTTATTGATTGCAAGCTCATTTTATGAAGTTTGTCCGGGCTTTTCCATCACTCAGATTTCGAGTCTGCTCGCTTGCCGGGAGAGTTTCAAATAGCATTCAGACGCCTGAAAGGATGTCGAGATTCCGGATCTTAGGATCTTTCACGCGGTCGTTCAGTTCAAAAGGCGCTTTTTGAAAGCAGGTCCCGGGGGAAATGAAGCCGCGCATCCGAAGGATCTCCCGTGTCTCCTCTTCGATCGTCTGAAGTTCTGCAGTTTTTTCCGCGGCCTCCTCGGGGCTGTTCCCTCTGGTGATGAGCCTTTCGAGACGGTCTGCAAGGCGCTGATGGGCGGGGTGATCGTTCAGTTCACGGAAGGAACGGAAGGCCCATTTGTAATAGGGCATGTAGCGCCCGGCCATCAGATGCCCGAGATGAAGTGCCGCGCGGACATAATCGGAAAGCGCCAGCTGGGCCGCGGCGGGTTCGCCGTGCGCGATGCAGCGCGGGTAATTGTATGTGCCCGCCTGTCCCATCAGGAACAGCGCGCCGGCCATTTTCTTCAGCCGGATGTCTTCGGGAAAATGAGCAAGCCACGTGCGGATCTCGGTCACTTCACCGAAGCCGTCGAAGAAGATCTCTCCGTTCGTGGCTTCGAGAAGGTATTGTTCATCAAGAGACAGCCATTCTTCGGGGCTCAGTTCTCCATCAGGCGTCCCCGTCTTGTCCAGGAAGAAATCCGCCGTACGGATCACTCCGTGCCGGGCAGCGCCTGCCGGCGGGAGGAGGGATCGGCGGAAACCCATGAATTCCCTGGGCAGTTTGTCATAAGCCCGTTCCAGAAGGAATGCGTCTCTTCGCGAGACCACGTCCTCTCCGGGGAGGAAAATGCACACCCCGGGCTCGAAGTCATGATCCGCAGAGGTCTCATCGTCGTAGCCCAGGCATTCCGAGCCGGATCCCGCGAGCCCGACGGCAAGATACGACAAAAGGCCGGAGAAATCCTTTTCCAGCATCGGGCGTACAAGCTCTTCATAGAATTTTCGGGACAGTTCCAGTCCTTTCAAACTGCTTCCTCTTTCCGTTCTTTCCTGATACACAGCGCGGATGCCTTCACATACTTTCCCGGTTTTCTTTGTAGATCTCTTCGGAGCGTTTCCGAAGCTCCGCCGCCTGTTCCTCGCGCCCGTAATAATCATAGGAAGGCGCACATTTTCCACAGACAAAGGCATAATAACCGTTGCGCGGAACGCTTTCCTCATTGAGAAGCGCCCAGGCACGGTCCAGATAAGCATCGATCTCGCGGTCGGTTTCCTTGGGGACGACGAGACAGGCCTCGGGATCGTCTTCTGTCGTCGCTTCCCCCGCTTCATTGACCACCCGGGCGTCGCGGGCCATCAGGCTGTCGCAGATGTTCAGATAAGAGATCGCGATCTCCAGCTCGCTCCCGGGCACTTTTTCCATCCAGGCGACGGCCTTCTCATAAAGTCCGAGTGCCTCTTCCGTGCGGCCGAGATCGGTCAGCGCAAGTGCCATGTTGTTGTAAAGACCGCCGAGGCGCGCATCGCCTGCGGGGAGATCTCTTTCATAGATCTTCCGGGCCTTCTCAAAGAGCGCGATGCCCTCGTCCGCCCGGTCAAATGTCTTGTAAACGGTAGCGGCGTTGATATAGGCGGTCGCTGCCCCGGTGGATTCTGCGCCGATACGGGGATCCCGGGCCATCTGAAGCGCGGTTTCAGCATGCGCGCGGGCTTCTTTCTCCTTGCCGGACTTCCGGTAAAGCCCCATGAGCTCATTTTCGATCTGGAAGGCACCCCGGAAGTCATTGCCCGCTTTTGCGTCCCCGAGCCAGTACAGGAGATGGCGCTCCGCGCCGGCATAGTCGTTTTTCCCGAGGTACTCATCTTCTTTTGCGATGATCCGGTCCATCGGGACGCTCTCCACGGGCGCTTCCTTCTGCCACTCCGACAAATCAAAAGGACAGATCGGGTCGGTGTAGTCACTGGTATCCATCTCGGCTCCTCTCTGTCCTCATTTGTCTTGTGATAGATCATATAACCAAAGGTCCAGGTCGACTTCCGGTTCAATGCCGTCCACATGGCCGTGCTGATCGTACTGCCAGATGTCAAAAACCGTGCGTTTCTTCAACGGGAAACTATAGTAGGCAAACCAGATTTTTGCTTCGGGGAAGGAACTCCGGACCAGCTGTGTTTCAAAGGCCTCGCGGTTTCCGTAGACCATCGGGATCCTTCCGGCTTCCCGGATGCGGTCGGAAAATGCGGCCGCAATGACAGTCCAGTCCTCGCCGGTCAGGTGATTCGTGCGGGCATTTTCCGCCTCGGATCTTTCAATATCGATCGCAAGCGGAAGATTCACGTCGAGTCCGTCGATCGTTTTCAGAAGGAATTCCGCCTCTTCGGCCGCTTCGGCGGCGCTGATGGCCTGAGAATAAAAGTATACACCGACGTCGAGGCCGGCGAGACGGGCACCGGTCACATTGGGGCGAATCATACCGTCCTCTTTGAGTTTTCCGTTGGCGTAGCCGCGGTAGCCTGCACGTACAAAAACAAACTCCACACCGGAAGTCTTGACGCGTTCCCAGTCGATCACGCCCTGAAACTCGGAAACATCGATGCCGAAACGGGCCTGGACGTTCTTGTCCTTTCCGGTATAGAGAAGGCGTCCTTCTTCGTTTTTGGCGAAATCATCGGGAGAAAAGCCTTCTTTTTTGGCAAAGAAGCGCTGGTAGATGAACCAGCCGCCGACCGCAAGGACCACGAGCGCGAGGAGCACGAAGAATACCGCGAGCGGACTCATTTGTTCCTTTTTCTTTTTGTGCACGCCTGTCCTCCGTTCTATGGATCGGTCAAT
The DNA here is from genome assembly GCA_002308115.1 of Lachnospiraceae bacterium UBA1267. Lineage (GTDB taxonomy): Bacteria > Bacillota > Clostridia > Lachnospirales > Lachnospiraceae > UBA1267. The sequence goes on along the minus strand of DBVJ01000024.1, from coordinate 3,311 downwards.
TCTATATCGTTTTCATCTTATGCCCGCCCCAGCGTTTTGTCAATCACGCTCCGTAAGGGCCGGAAGCAAAGAAGCGCGACTGCGATCTTCAGGGCATCAAAAGGCAGATACGGCAGCATATAGGCCATAAGAAGCGCACCAAAAGAATAAGAGGCTTTGATATAATAGTTGAGGATCAGCCACATGTAGGGAATGCCGACGAGGTATGCCGCGAGAAGCCCGGCGAGGCAGGAGAGAAATGCCCTCAGGATGCTGCGGGAGTTCCTGGCGATGGCGCCGGTCACGGCCGCTGCCGGAATGAAGCCCAGAAGGAATCCGAAGGAAGGCTGGAAAATGCTCGAGAACCCGCCTCCGAAGGTGAAAATGGGCAAGCCTACGAGTCCTAAAAGCACGTAGATCACCTGTGAAAGCGCTCCGTAAAGCGGTCCGAGAAGGAGTCCCGCCATGAAGACAAACAACAGCTGAAGCGTGAAGGCAAGCCATGGCGTGGGGATCCGGATGAAGGCGCCGACCGCCGTAAGCGCCGCGAAAAGCGCTGTGAAAGCCAGCATAACGAGCGGGGTATGCCGGGGGCTTTTCGGCTGTCCTGGCCGCTCTTCTTCATACACCGCCGTCATTTCATTGTCTTCCATGGAGATTTGCCTCTTTATTGTAAAGTATTTTTGATACCATGGTTTACAATACAACGGGGGCGCGGTAAAATCAAGAGAGCAGCCCGGTAAACATGTGCTTCCGGGCGGAAAGCGAGGCGGAGAATGCTAAAGGATGAGGTGCTGAAAAAGCTTTCTGAACAAGAAGTTCCGTTATCCGGGGAAGAGATCGCCCGGGCCTTTCATGTCTCCAGAGCGGCTGTCCATCAGGCGATCGAGGCGCTCCGCCAGGAAGGTTACGAGATCGAAGCGGCGACCCGGAAGGGCTACCGTCTCCTTTCGCGTCCCGATGCGCTCACGGAAGCAGAGATCTGTCCCGCGCTTGGAACGGACGGGCAGCGTTTTTCGCTGCACGTCTTTCGGACCATCGACTCTACCAACAACTGGCTTAAGGCACACTTTGGAGAACTCCGGGACTTCACGGCGGCCATTTCCGGGCATCAGAGCGGCGGACGCGGGCGAATGGGCAGGAGCTTTCTTTCACCCGCCGGCGCGGGCGTGTACCTGTCCGTGCTTCTGAAACCGGCAGCGCCTCTTTCGGATTACCGCTGCATTACCGCCATGACAGCGGTTGCGGCCGCGGACGCGGTGGAGCAGGTCTCCGGCATCCGGCCGGGCATCAAATGGCCCAACGACCTTGTCATGAGCGGCAGGAAGATCGCCGGCATCCTGACGGAAATGAGCCTGGAAGGCGAAACCGGAGCGTTGCAGTACATTGTGGTCGGAATCGGGATCAACGTGCATGAAAAAGCAGAGGATTTCCCGGAAGAGCTCCGGGAAATCGCCGGCTCCATCCGTTCACAGAGCGGAAAAGTGATCCGGAGAGCGGAACTCGCCGCGGCGCTTCTGGATGCTTTCGGCCGCATTTTCCCGGATCTTTCCGCCTATCAAAAAAGCAGCCACGAGAAATATCTCCGTGACTGCCTGAATCTGGGCAAAAAGGTGCTTGTTCTGAAGGACGGTGCCTCCCTGGAAGCCGAAGCGCTCACAATCGACCCGGACTTTGGGCTCATCGTCCGCTATCCGGACGGAAGCACCGAGACCGTCCGCACCGGGGAAGTATCCGTCCGAGGACTCTACGGTTACGTCTGAGGCCTTTTCAGGCGGTATACTGCCAGTCCTTCGCGGTCTTCTTCCCGCAGAAAACCATATTTCAAAGCGATATGTTGTGTGGCATACTGCGCCGGGTCGCACTCGATGACCGCATCTTTCTCCATTGAGAAAGTGCTTTCGAGGAGCATTTCCGTGAGGGATGAGGCAATGCCCCTGCCCCAGTATTCTTTACGAAGGACCCAGCCGATCTCCATGCTGTCCTCATCATAGCCGTGGAAAATGACGTAGCCGGCAAACCGGCCGTCTTCTTCCGCCGCGTAGATCCGAGGCGGATCGCAGAGCCCGGCGTTCTTCAGAAATCGTGCGGCTTTCGCCCTGTTGTACGGTTCTTCCAGATATTGCATGACGTCCGGATCGGCGAGAAGTTCGTCCAGCGCGTCCAGATCTTCTTCCGTCATCTTCCGGATCCGGAGTTTTCTGTCCGGGTCTGCAGGAATGAGCGCTTCTTGAATCGCCGACAATTCTTCCATCTTCTTCCGGAGCGCGTGCTCAACAGACGCGGAAGCCTCCTGCGCTTTCAGGTGCCGGATCTCTGCTTCCGTTTTCCGGTACATTTCCTTCAGATAGTCCCGAAAAACCGCGGGACGTTTTCGAAGAAGCACCGGCCCGAAACGAAGTTCCTGCGCGGTCGGCTGTTCTCGCGCTTCGCGCTCCGAAAACTCTCCCTCTTCAGCCTTTCGTGTCCGGATCACCGGATAATATTTTCCGTCCTCCCGGACCATCGTCTCATCTTCGATCACAAAGCCTTGATCCCACAGGTATGTTCGAAGTTCATACTCGTCACGGTGCGGGGAAAGGACCAGATGACGCGCGCTTCTTGCCGTCTTGGGCGCCTCCCCCAGGATCCGGGTCATCAGCATGCCGCCCATGCCGGCGATCACGATCACCTCAGCCTCGCCGGGCGCGAGAACGGACAGGCCGTCTCCCAGCCGGCAATCGATCCGGTCAGAAAGCCCTGCTTCCCGGATATGCGCTTCCGCGCGCGTCAGAGGGCCTTTCCGGACGTCGGATGCGATGGCATGCTCCGCGATCCCTTCGGATACAACAGAAATCGGCACGAACCCGTGGTCCGTGCCGATATCGGCTGTGCATTTGTTTCCGGGAATCATGGAAATGATTGCCCGTAAACGTTCGGATAATGCCATGTCAGAACCTCAGCTTTGCTGCCTCGCTGCGCTCTTTCATGAGTTTCCCCAGTTC
>DBVJ01000024.1:0-224 GCA_002308115.1 Lachnospiraceae bacterium UBA1267 | reverse complement strand
GCCGCCACCTGTTTATGCTGTTCCGGATCAAAGAAACGGTCAATGATGCGGCCGGGCTCACATTTTCCGCTCCGGCCCAGCTCCTCCCAGAGCGCCTTCGCCACTTCCCGCGTCAGTTCGTCCGAAAAATGTTCCGGCTGAAGCACGGGGGCGATACGTGAAAACAGAGCGGGCTGATCCGTAAGACCTGTCAGCACCATTTTCTCCGCTTCCAGCGTGCCGGA
>DBVJ01000074.1:8552-9180 GCA_002308115.1 Lachnospiraceae bacterium UBA1267 | reverse complement strand
TTCTTGGGATCATCTTATCGATCATGTTCTTCGCGCTCGCGGTGCTTTCGGGCATTATTCCGGGCGAGGCGGGGAAAACGGTCGCCATGTTCGCGATCCCTCTGGTCTCCTCGATCCTGACAGGAATACTCGCGGGAAGCATTCAAGGCCTTCTGGTCGGACTGGTTTCTCCGCTTCTTGTATTTCTGATCCGCGGAGACACAGACTTTCTGAGAGACGCGCTGCCCGCCATTCTTTCCCTTGGAACGAGCGGATTTGCCGCGGGCATGATCTACGGCAGGACCGGAACGTCCATCGGCGCTTCGATCGGCGCCGTCCTCTCCGGACGCATCGCGCTCGCCCTCTCCAAGATCCTGATCCTGTATCTTCTGGGCGAGCCTTACACGGTGTTTACGTATCTGGAAGAAGCTTTCACGGGCGTCTGGCCGGGACTCGTGATCTCACTGGTCTTCATCCCGCTCGTCATTTTCATGCTTCGGAGGATCGGCGTCATGGCCATTCTCCGGGAAGAAAGATCCTCGGAAACCTGATGGCTTTATAACGCCTCCGAGATTGCATTTTCACCATCACTCGGCTATAATATTCTGATGGCTCTGGAAGCGCCAGCTTATGAAGAAAAGAATTGCGT
>DBVJ01000074.1:0-8546 GCA_002308115.1 Lachnospiraceae bacterium UBA1267 | reverse complement strand
GGCCTTATCGGCGGCCCGGGAGCAGTGACACGGTGCGACGATGCGGATTACGGCGTCGAAGCCTACCGGCTCCTCAGGATCATCAACGATAACTATGCCCGGAGGATCAATTCCACGGCGACCCAGAGCACGGCACCCAAGACGGCGATGCTTCAGTGGATCGACGACACGATGGCTTCTTACGGCTATTCGGTCCACAGCAATCTGAAGGGCAACAACTTCGAAGACCCGACCCCTGTCTATTCCCATACATTTGTGAAACCCGGCAAGTCCAACGCGCGGATCCTCATCGGCGCGCACTACGACTGCGTCGATACCAACGGCTGCGAGGACAACGGCACGGGCGTCGCGGTGGCGCTGGAGCTGGCAAGAAGATTCGCAAATACCGAAACGAACCTGACGCTGGAATTCGCGTTCTGGGACGGAGAGGAGACTTTGGGCTCGGCCGGAAGCCGCTCCTACATCACCCAGAGCCCCGACATCGGAAGCGTCATGCTGGTCGTGAACCTGGACTCCGTCGGCGCGGGAGACTTCCTGTTCGTCTACGGCGGCAAATATGTCGGCGATAAACTGAGGCAGGTCTGGGGCTACAACATGGCCCGGGACATCGCGATCCGGATCGGCATCGACCTTCGCCAGATGCCCGTTCAGGTGGAACATTATCAGTCGCCGACGCGTTCCGACGCCTCCGACCAGGTCTGGTTCTACCGGAACGATATTCCTTACGTCTACTTTGAGGCCAACGCCTGGACCAACGACGCGGGCGAAGTGCCTTTCCCGGACAAACCATACAACTACAACTCCAGAAAGAACGTATTCCAGGCGACCGAAGGCCGGATCATCCATACAAAGTTTGACGACATGGACAAGCTGGAGGAGCTGATCCCGGGCGTCCAGATGAATCACATGCGGGAGACCAGCACGATCGTTTCGGAGATGATCCGGAGGATGACGCTGGACTCGCCCGCGGTCTATGAGCCGCTCTATGAAGGCAAGGTCTATACCGCGAACGGCTGGGTCACCTATAACCATGGCGTTGCGACGGACGGCAATCCGCCGGCTACGGAACCGCCGGTCACCGAGCCTCCCGTCACCGAGCCGCCGGTTACGGATCCGCCTTTTACGGATCCGCCCGTAACCGACGCTCCCGGCACGGATACACCCGTAACCGATGCGCCCGAAACGCGTGAGAGCGAAAGCTGGCCGGACGGAAGCGAAGGCACTTCCGGTGAGGCCACGGATCCTGCTGTCCCGACCGTTACGAAAGCGGATCCCGGAAAGAACACCGACACGGACAAAACAGAGGAGGAGCCGGACAAAGAGCCCGAAAAGAAGGGCAGAGGAAACGTGCTGGGCTTCTGGCTTCTGGAAGGAAGCATCCTGCTTCTCATAGCAGGCTGCGCCGTTTATCTCATACTGACTTCGCAGGAAATGAAGCGCCGCCGGAGAAGACGCGGCAGGAAGAATACACATAAATGATCGTGAGAAAGGGGAACCTGATGGATTATTCCAAGCTGCAGAACGGCAGCGACATCCGTGGTGTCGCACTGGAAGGAATCGAAGGGGAACACGTCAATCTGACAGAAGATGCCGCGCGCGCGATCGCGCGCGGATTTCTCGTCTGGCTCCGGAAGAAGAACGGTAAAAGCGCCCAGCGTATCGCGTTCGGGCGGGATTCCAGGATCTCTGGACCGGACCTTTGCGCCTGGGCCGCATCGGAAGCCGTATCCTACGGCGCCGAAGTGACGGTCTTCGGGCTGGCATCGACTCCCGCAATGTTTATGTGCACCGTGGAAGGCGAAGAACCTTTTGACGGCGCGGTCATGGTCACCGCAAGCCATCTCCCCTGGAACCGGAACGGATATAAATTCTTTACCAAGGACGGCGGACTGGAGAAGGAAGACATCAAAGAGATCCTTTATGCGGCTTCCGAAGGGATCCTTCCGGAGAAATGCGGCGAAGGCCGGCTTCTTGAGGCGGATTTCATGGAGAGCTATGCCGGGCTTTTAAGACGCCGGATCATTGAAAAGACCGGTTCGGAGAAACCGCTCACGGGTCTTCGCATCGTGGTGGACGCCGGCAACGGCGCAGGCGGATTCTTCGTGGCGAAAGTGCTGGAGCCTTTGGGCGCGGACACGACGGGGTCTCAGTTCCTGGAGCCCGACGGACGCTTCCCGAACCATGTGCCGAACCCGGAAAATGAGACCGCGATGGCGGCCATTACCGAAGCGGTTCTGAAAAACCACGCCGATCTCGGCATCATTTTCGACACGGACGTGGACCGCGCAGGCGCAGTGCTTCCGGACGGCAGAGAACTGAACCGGAACCGTCTCATCGCCATGATCTCGGCGATCCTTCTCAGAGAGCAGCCCGGCGCCTGGATCGTCACGGACTCCATCACGTCCACCGGCCTGAAGGATTTCATCGAGGCGAAAGGCGGCGTGCATCACCGCTTCAAACGCGGCTACCGGAACGTCATCAATGAGATGATCCGGCTCAGGAAAGAAGGACACAATGCGCTTCTTGCAATGGAGACCAGCGGCCACGGCGCGCTCGCGGAGAACTACTTCCTCGACGACGGCGCCTATCTTATGGTCCGGCTTCTCATCGAACTGGCGAACGCAAGGAAAGAAGGCCGCACGCTGGAAAGCCTGATCGCAGACCTCAAAGAGCCGAAAGAAGCGAAGGAGTTCCGCTTTAAGATCCTTGCGGAAGATTTCAAGACCGAAGGACAGAAGGTCCTGGACGATCTCGAGAAAGCCGCGGAGACAAAGGAAAACTGGTTCCTGGTGCCGAATAATTACGAGGGCGTCCGCGTGAACGTCGGACAGGGCTGGTTCTTACTGAGACTTTCGCTTCACGATCCGATCCTCCCCCTGAACGTGGAGTCGGATGAAGAAGGCGGGCTCCGTCCCATCGTGGAAGAACTGTATGATTTCCTGAAAGATTATGAGGCGCTGGATCTGGCGCCGGTCAAGGCTTTTCTGTCGTGATAAAGAATAGCGGGAGTATAGAACATGGCTGACAACATGGATGTGAAAGAGCGAATCCTGGAAGTCCGTAAGCAGGTCGAGGACGATCTTGCGCTTCTTCGGGATTCAAAGAGTGTTTATGAAGCAAAGAAAAAGATCATGGACGGAAAGACCGGCGTTATCGGCTCCATGATGCGCGAGATGGGCAAAATCGCGAAGGAGCAGCGCGCCGAATTCGGCCGTTCCGTCAATGAACTCAGAGACTGGGCGGAAAAGCGTTTCGCGGAACTGAACGAAGAGTTCAGGAAAAAGGAGCTGGAGGCGCGTTACGAGTCGGAGAAGATCGACGTGACGCTTCCGCCGAAGAAGATCCGCGCGGGTTCTCTGCATCCCGTCACGCTCGTGACGAACGAACTCATCGACATTTTCTCCTCGATGGGCTTCGAAATCTACGAAGGCACCGAGATCGAGAAAGATTATTACAACTTTACCGCGCTGAACATTCCGGCGGATCATCCGGCGCGCGATATGCAGGATACCTTCTATCTGTCTCCCGAGTTTCTTCTCAGGACGCAGACCAGCGCAGGACAGATCCATGTCATGGAACGCGGGAAACTGCCCATCAAGGTCATTTCTCCCGGCAAGGTCTTCCGCTCGGACGATGACGCGACGCATTCGCCGATGTTCTCCCAGATGGAAGGACTGGTCGTCGACAAAGGTATTACGCTGGGCGACCTGCAGGGCATGCTGAACCGGCTCGTGGAGAACGTTTTCGGCCCCGGAACCACGACGCGTCTGAGGCCCTCGTACTTCCCGTTCACGGAGCCTTCTGTCGAAGTGGACGTGAGCTGTTTTGCCTGTCACGGGAAGGGCTGCCGTCTCTGCAAGGGCACCGGATGGATCGAAGTGCTCGGCGCAGGTGTCGTGAACAACAAGGTTCTCGAGGGCTGCGGCATTGATACGGAGCTCTATTCCGGTATCGCCTTCGGTGTCGGCATCGACCGTCTCGCCATGCTGAAATACGGCTACAACAACATTAAACTGCTGTTCGAATCGGACCTTCGTGTCCTCGGACAGGTGAAGGAATAAGGGAGGTTGCGAAAATGTTGGTTCCCTTAAGCTGGCTTCGTGAATATGTGGATATCGACGTGACGCCGGACGAACTGGAGGAGCGTCTGTTTTCCTGTGGTTTTGAAGTGGAAGAGAAGCACGAGCTCGGCCGTGACATTTCAAATGTGGTCGTCGGACTGGTGAAGAGCTGCGAAGCAGTGGAAGGCACCCATCTGCATCAGTGCATGGTGGATGCGGGCGTCCACGGAACGTTCCAGATCATGTGCGGCGCGGACAACGTCCATGCGGGCGGCAGATTCCCGCTGGCGCTCATCGGCGCGACGGTCTACGGCACGGCCAAAGACCATAAGACCATCGAAGGCGTCGTGACGATCCGGGAGGGAAAGCTCCGCGGTCACGACTCGTTCGGCATGCTGTGCTCCGGCACGGAACTTGGCCTCACGGAAGATCTGTACGAAGGGGCAGGCTATAACGGACTCCTTGTGCTTCCAGAGGATGCTGTTCCCGGAGAAGACGTGAAACCGATACTTGGACTCGACGACTGGATCTTTGACGTTTCCATCACCGCGAACCGTCCGGACTGCCAGTGTATTTTCGGACTGGCCAGAGAAGTGGCGGCGGCGCTTGGAAAGCCGCTCCGCGCCCCTCGGCTGGATCACAGCGAGGACGGCACGGAAGCGCCGCTTCAGGTCACGGTCGAAGCCAAAGATCTCTGCCCGCGCTATATCGGACATTATGTTTCGGACGTCCGGATCGGCCCCGCGCCGCAGTGGATGAGGCGCCGTCTTGCGCTGGCCGGCATCAACGCGATCTCCAATATCGTCGATATCACCAACTATGTGCTGACCGAACTCGGACAGCCGATGCACGCTTTTGACTATCCGTATCTTAAGGACGCCCATATCATTGTCCGCCGCGCCAAAGAAGGCGAGAAAGTCACGACGCTCGACGAGAAGGAATTCACGCTGACACCGGAAAATCTGGTGATCGCAGATGCCGAAAGACCGGTCGCTCTGGCCGGGATCATGGGCGGCCTGAACTCTGAGATCCAGGACTCCACCACGGCAGTTGTCTACGAGGCGGCAGCCTTCCAGCGCGACAACATCCGCAAATCTTCCCGTGCGCTCGGACAGTCCTCGGATTCCAGCGCCATGTTCTCCAAGGGTGTTTACGAGTATTCGACGGTCATGGCCATGGAGCGTGCGCTGCATCTCACGGAAGAGCTTGGCGCCGGCAAGGCTTCGAAGGTCCATCTGGACGTAAACACCGGGAATTCGCTGGAAGCCCGGACGATGACTGTCAGCCTGAAGAAAGTCCTTGGCGTGCTGGGTATCACGGTGCCCGAAGAGGACGTGATCCGGATCTTTACGAATCTGGATTTCGCTCCTGAACTTTCCGGTGACACGTTGACGGTCAGGATCCCGGCCTACCGCGAAGATATCGAGGGCTATCAGGACCTGTCCGAAGAACTCATCCGGATGTATGGCTACGAACATGTCGTTCCGACCTTCCTTCCGACTGCCCAGGTCACGATGGGCGGCAGAAGCGACCGGCAGAAAGCGCTCCTCAGGCTTCGCCGGGCCCTGGCAGCGGCCGGCGCGCATGAAGGAATGCATTATTCCTTCTTCTCGCCTTCCGATCTGGATCTTCTGAAACTTCCGGAAGATGCGCCGGAACGCAAGGCCATCCCGATCCTGAACCCGATCAATGTGGATCTCTCCTTGATGCGCACGACGCTGGCGCCCGAGATGATCCGGGCCATGGCAAGGAACGAGAAGCGCGGCAACATGGGCGGCCGGATCTTCGAAGTCGGCAAAGTCTTCATTCCCAAAGCCCTTCCGCTTACGGATTATCCGGACGAACGCGACACGCTGTCGATCGGCGTGTTCGGCAAAGAGGAAGACTTCTTCACGCTGAAGGGACTGACGGAGCGCGTTGCGGACTGCCTGCTCACGAAATTCCGCTATAGACCGGCTGAAAAGACCTTCCTCCACCCGAATATGACCGCCGAGATCCTCTCGGAAGGCCGCGTGGTGGGTTATATGGGCAAACTTCGTTATGAGATCGCGGCGGAACTGGACATGGAGCTTCCGGCATACGTGGCGGAGATCGATCTTCAGGCGCTTTCCGATTGCTTCCCGAGAGTCGGACATTATACACCGCTTCCGAAATTTGACGTGGAGAAGCGGGACTTCGCCTTTGTCGTGGACTCTGAGAAGACCTGCGAAGAGATCGAGGATGCCATCCGCGCGTCCTGCCCGTACATCACAAATGTCGAACTGTTCGACGTCTACGAAGGACTTCAGGTCCTTTCCGGCAAGAAGAGCATGGCCTTCTCCGTGGTCTTCACGCCTACGGATCATGCATTTAAGGATGCGGAACTGGAAGGCTTTGTGGAGAAGATCCTGGAAGATCTCAAAGTCAAAGCCGGCGCGGTCCTGAGGGGATAAGGAGCATTTTCCATGAACGAAGAAGTCTATTCCGAATGCATCGTAGCCGCAAAGCGGCCTTCCTGGGTGATTCCGGCGTGGATCGGCCTCGGGGTTTCTCTGGCGGCGGCAGTCTATTTTCTGATCTGCATGAATTTTCTTCTGATGCTGCTTGCAGCCGTCATATTCATCGTGCTTCTGATCCTGGTTCTCAAGTTCGGCAGTGTCGAATATGAGTATCTCTATCTGATGGATGAACTGACCATCGACGCTGTCTACAGAAAGAGCAGCCGGAAGAACAAGGCGGTCATTCCGCTTCAGGAAGTGGAAATGATCTGCCCGACGGAAGAGTCTGACGCGGAACGCATGCGCGGCATGGGCGATCAGGTGGACTACCGGGACTTCAGTTCTGGTCTTCCGGAGAATCCGAGCTATACGATCAAGACAGTCAGCGGCGGAAAGACACACTTTGTGCGCTTTGAGCCCAACGAGAAAATGCTGAAGCAGCTGCGCCATTCGCATCCCGGAAAAGTCAAGCTCCGTAAATAACCGAAAGGCCGGCCGGGCGATCTGCCCGGCCGGCTTCTTTTGTGCAGAATGATAACTGCTTCGCGCAGCATTCTGTTCATTTCTGTAAAGAATCACAAATTAAGGCTTTCTTTTTCCGCGGTTATAAGGTATGATGAAGCAGGGTATGAGTGTAACTCTGTCTTATCACCCATAAAAACGACAGGAGTACAAGGCATGAAGAAGAAAAAAGAAATGATCGCGATGCTTCTGGCAGGCGGTCAGGGATCCAGACTCGGGGTCCTGACGTCCGGCATGGCCAAGCCCGCGGTATCCTTCGGCGGAAAGTACAGGATCATCGATTTTCCGCTCTCGAACTGTATCAACTCCGGCGTGGACACCGTCGGCGTCCTGACACAGTATGAACCGCTTAAACTGAATACCCATATCGGGATCGGCATCGCCTGGGATCTGGACCGTCAGTCCGGCGGCGTCACGATCCTCTCGCCTTACGAGAAGTCCAAGACCAGCGACTGGTACGCAGGCACTGCGGACGCCATTTTCCAGAACATCAACTTTATCGATGGTTATGATCCGGATTATGTGCTGATTCTCGGCGGCGACCACATTTACAAAATGGATTACGAGCTGATGCTCAATTATCACAAAGCCCGTAAAGCCGACGTCACCATGGCAGCCATGCCTGTGGCCTGGGAGGAAGCCAGCCGCTTCGGCATCCTGGTCACCGACAAGGAGACCGGCCGGATCACCGACTTCCAGGAGAAGCCGAAGGAACCCAAGTCGAATCTGGCTTCCATGGGCATCTACATTTTCAACTGGAAAGTACTTCGGGAAGCCTTGCTTACAAACAGAGAAACCCCCAATCTGGACTTCGGCATGCACATCATTCCGTACTGCCACGAGAAGACCGGCGCGGTCTACTGCTACGAGTACAACAGCTACTGGAAGGACGTCGGAACGCTGCAGTCTTACTGGCAGGCCAATATGGAACTGGTGGATCTGGTCCCGGTTTTCAACCTCTATGAAGACTACTGGAAGATCTACACGAACAATGAAGTTACCGCACCGCAGTTCATCGGGCCCAAGGGCTGGGTGACGCACTCGATCGTGAGCGACGGCTGCGCGATCCTCGGCAGTGTGGAGAATTCGGTCCTGGGCGAGAGCGTGCGGATCGAAGAAGGCGCGCGGGTCACGGGCTCCATTATCATGGGCCATGCCGTCATCCATAAGGATGCGGTCATCGACAAGGCCATCATCGCCGAAAGCACCGAGATCGGCGAAGGCGCGGTCATCGGATGCGGCGAATACGCNNAACAAGAAGGTCTATTGCTCGGATCTGGTCACGATCGGCGACCATTCGACGGTCCCGGCGCATGTCCGGGTCGGGCGGAACACGGCGATCCTCGGCGAAACGAGCATCGAAGACTACGAAGGCGGCGTCCTTCCGAGCGGCGGCGCGATCATAAAGGCGGGTGAAGAGTGATGAAAGCGATTGGAATCATACTGGCAGGCGGCAACAACAAACGCATGAAGGAACTCACCCGCA
>DBVJ01000086.1:12148-12341 GCA_002308115.1 Lachnospiraceae bacterium UBA1267 | reverse complement strand
TCAACGATGAAGATCTCGCACTCGGAGGGATCTTTCGAAGAGCAGTCGGACAGTTTGTCGGACAAAAACAGGCTGTCAAAGGGCGACTTCCTTCTGGCAAGGTCGCGCGCCTTACGGGAAGCGATGCGGACGCGCTGAGAGTCGATGGACTTTTCACAGATCGTTTTTGCGGTCTTCGGATTCTGCTCGAAGA
>DBVJ01000086.1:9369-12102 GCA_002308115.1 Lachnospiraceae bacterium UBA1267 | reverse complement strand
TGGTCTGGCCTTCAAACTGCGGCTCTTCGATCTTGATGGAAACGATGGTCGCAAGGCCTTCCTTGATGTCCTCGACGGATACATTTTCATCCGAGTCTTTGAGCAGTTTCTGGTCACGCGCGTACTTGTTCACGACGCGCGCCAGCGCCATGTTGAAGCCCGTCAGGTGCATGCCGCCTTCGGGTGTGTTGATGTTGTTGACAAAGGTATAGGTCGATTCCTTGAAGGAATCATTGTGCTGCATCGCGACTTCGACCTGGATCGAGTTCCGCTCGCCGGCACAATAGATCACTTCGGGATAAAGCACCTGATTGGCATGGTTTAAGTAGGAAACGAACTCGCGGATACCACCCTCATAGCAGTATTCGGCGGTCTTTTCCTTTCCTTCGCGCCTGTCGGTCATCGAGATCTTGATGCCGGCCGTCAGGAAAGCCATTTCCTGCATACGCTCCTGAAGACGCTTGAAATCAAAGACCGTGATCTCGAATATCTCCGGATCGGGCTTGAAAATGACGGTCGTGCCGTGTTCGTGTTCGCCGCAGTCACCCAGAACTTCCACGGGCGTCAGCGTGACGCCGCGTGAATACTTCTGCCCGTAGATCTTGCCCTGATGGCGTACTTCTACGGAAAGACTCTCGGAAAGCGCGTTCACGACCGACGCGCCCACGCCGTGCAGGCCGCCAGACACTTTATAGCCGCCTCCGCCGAACTTGCCGCCAGCGTGAAGTTTCGTGAAAACGACCTCCAGCGCGGACATGCCGGCGTCTTCCTTCATGCCGACAGGAATGCCGCGTCCGTTGTCCCGGACAAGGCAGGACCCGTCCTGAAGAAGTTCGACCTGGATCTCATCGCAGAATCCGGCCAGCGCTTCGTCGATCGCATTGTCCACGATCTCATAGACCAGATGGTGAAGACCTGATTCGGACGTGGACCCGATGTACATGCCGGGACGTCTTCTGACAGGCTCCAGACCTTCCAGTATCTGGATCTGGTCCTCGTTATATTGCAGTGCTTCTTTTTCTTTGATCTCGTCAATCATTCGAAATCGCTCCGTTTATGACTTGATAAGCCTTATCGATCTTTAAAAGGCCGTTTTTCAGGTTGTCCACACCTGTACAGGTGAGAAATGTCTGGATCTCGTCCATGCTCTTTAAGAGGTATTTCTGCCGCTCAAAATCCAGCTCGGACAAGACGTCGTCCAGAAAAAGGATCGGTTTGTCTCCTGTTTTCTGCTCCGAATAGGCGATCTCCGCCATTTTCAGCGACAGCGCCGCAGTCCGCTGCTGTCCCTGGGAACCATAGATCCGGGCGTCGATGGTCTCTTCCGTGCCGTCTTCTTTGTGACGGGTCACAAGAAAACTCATGTCATCCCGATGCGGGCCCGCCGTGGTCGTCTTTGCGGCAATGTCACGGTCTCGTACGGCCCGGAGTTTCTTTGAAAATTCCTCTGCGGAAACATCCGGTTCGTACGCAAGCCTGAGCGTCTCTTTCCCGCCGGTGATCTCCCGCTGCTTTTCTTCCGTAAGCGCGGACATTTCCGAAATGAACGCCTCGCGTAAGGAAATCAGGCCCTTTCCGTATTTCACCAGACTTTCGTCCCATACGTCCAGCGTGGCATGGAAGTCCGGTTCATTGTAAAAATCCTTCAGCAGTTTATTCCGCTGATCCAGAGCTTTCCGGTACTTTCCCCAGAGATCCAGATAGATCGGATCCAGAAGACAAAGCTCCGTGTCGATGAATTTCCGCCGCTCCTGCGGCCCTTCTTTGACGATCTGAAGGTCTTCCGGGGAAAATATGACGGCGGAAAGCGTTCCGAGAAAATCTTTGGCCCGCCTCAAAGGCACACCGTTCACGGCAATGCCCCGGCGCCCTGAGGCGCGAAGATGCATGTCGATACGGATGTCTACGCCTCTTTTTTCCGAAAAGACGCGGATATGGCCTTCTTCTTCCCCGAAACGGATCAGTTCCTTGTCTTTTGCGCCGCGATAGGAACGGTTTGTGGAAGAAAGATACAACGCTTCCAGAAGATTCGTCTTGCCCTGGGCGTTGTCTCCGTAGAAAACATTGACTCCGTCCTCGAAATCCAGATGAAGCCCGGCGTAATTTCTGTAATTTTCAAGGTCTGCCGACTTGATCTTCATCTATACGCCCGTCGTCATTCCATTTCCACGGTCTTGCCCTGATAGAGGACGACGTCTCCGGGCACAAGCTTACGCCCGCGGCGGACTTCCGTCTCCCCGTTGACCATGACTTCTCCGTTCTGAATGACTTCCTTGGCTTCCGCGCCGTTTGAGACCAGATGAGCGGCTTTAATGGCCTGACCCAGCTTGATGAAGGGCCCTTCGATATGGATCTTCAACATCAGTCCTCCGTAAAGTTCACGGGAAGGATCACATACGTATAACTGCCCGCTTCATCTTTGATCGTGCACGGATAATTGAACTGGATAAAGAACAGTTCCACTTCTTCGTCCGAAATGACGCGAAGCGCGTCGATGAGGAACTTCGGATTGAAGGCGATCTTCAGGTCCTCTCCGCTCTTCTCGGCGGCAATCGTTTCGCGCATGTCGCCTATCGCGGATTTAAGACGCAGCACCATCTGATCCTCGGAAATCTCGATGATGACCGGCTTATGATCGCTTTCACTGATCAAAAGCGTGGAACGGTCCAGGCAGTCCAGAAGCTCACGCTTATTGACTTTGACGGAAGTCTTGTGATCATGCACGAGCATGGC
>DBVJ01000086.1:4636-9268 GCA_002308115.1 Lachnospiraceae bacterium UBA1267 | reverse complement strand
AAGGTCTTTCCGGGAATGATGGCTGCATCTTTTTCGGCTTCTTCTTTCAGTTTGGTCACGCGGATGGAAATTCTGTGTCCGTCCAGCGTCGTCATTTTCATGTTGTCGCCGTAAACTTCCAGATAAACGCCGGCCATGGCCGCGTTCAGATTGGAATCCGACGTGGAGAAAATGACTTCGTTGATCATTTCACGTACCGTGAACTGAGAAACTTCGACAGAAGAACGTACATCCACGTCCGGAAGATCGATAAACTCTTCCGTTCCGCGGCCCGCAATCGAAAAACGTGCGTTCTCGCAGGAGATCGTGATCTTCTTCTGCGCGTCCGTTTCAATCTGCACGTCATTGTCCGGCAGTTTCCGGATAATGGAAGAGAAAAGCACCGCGTCGACGGCGACGGAGCCTTCTTCCGCCACGAAAGCCGCCATCTTCGTCTCGATGCCGAGAGAATTGTCGTTCGTGACCATGGTGAGACGTCCGTCTTCAGCTTCCAGAAGGACGCACTTTAAGATCTCCATCGTTGTCCTGACCGGGACAGCTTTTGAGACTGTGTTCAGACCCTTGACCAGGGTATCTTTTGAGAGGATGACTTTCATGCCCGTCTGCGCTCCTTTATGAGTGTGTGTTTGTATGTAAATCAGCAGTTGTCACAGTAGTATGAGGGAAAACTTGAAAAAGTACATTTTTGTCAATAAAATCAAGCCTTCCGGTGTCTGATAACCCTGTGGAAAAAAGCATTCATTTATCCACAATTTCCAACACTTTTTACTGGTTTTGTACACAAATGATCAACCAAGAATCTTCTTTTTCAGGGTTTCGATCGTCTTTTTGAACTCTTCGCGTTCATTCATTTCCGTCATGATCTTTTCGAAACCATACTTGATGGTCGTATGATCACGGCTGCCGATGATGTCGCCGACATCTTTCAATGTATAGTCCGTCATGACGCGGATGAGATACATGGCCACATGTCTGGGCGTCGCGATCTCTTTTGTACGCTTTTTGGACTTGATGTCCTCCGGACGGATCTTGTAGTATTCCGCGACCGCCTTGATGATGTCGTCAGGCGTGGGTGTTCTCTGGCTTTCTTCATCAATAAAATCTTTTAAAAGATCTTTCGCGGTGTCCAGAGAGACCGGCTCCAGTTCCGAATTGTGAAGATGCTGCGTGGAAACGATCTTTCCAAGCGCGCCTTCCAGCTTCCGGATGTCGGACTTGACGTTCTTCGCGATGTACTGAAGCACTTCATCGTTGAATTTGCAGCCGGAGTCCTGGACTTTCCGGTTCAGAATGGCCATTCGGGTCTCATAGACAGGCGCTTTGATCTCCTGGATCAGGCCCTGCATGAAGCGGCTCTTGAAGCGGTCTTCCAGCGTCGCAAAATCTTTCGGCGGTTTATCCGAAGAAATGACGATCTGATGGCCTTTGACGTACAGATCGTTGAAGGTGTTGAAGAATTCGACCAGCGTATCTTCGCCTCGTCCGAAAATGTACTGAATATCGTCGATCAGAAGGATATCCACGTCACGGTACTTTTTCTGGAATTCGACCATGGCCGGACGGTTTTTCTTCAGACATGCGTCGATATAGTCATTCATAAAGGTCTCGGAAGTCACATAACGGACCTTCGCCGTCTTATCCTTGTCCAGGATAAAATTGGCGATTGCGTGCATCAGATGGGTCTTTCCAAGACCGGGGTTGGAGTAAATAAAGAGCGGATTGAATACTTTGCCGGGATTTTCCGCAACAGCCAGAGCCGCGGCATGCGCTTCGTCATTGGAGCTTCCCAGAATGAAATTATCAAAAGTGTATTCTTTTTTAATGCCGCTGCGCTCGGTAAGCGGATAAACAGAATCACTTTCCTTATTATTTTTATATAAAGACTGCGATGGCTTCTTTGGTTCCGGAACAAAACGGATATCCACGCTTTGTCCGGTCACTTCTTCGATCGTGACCTTCATCAGGACAGAAAAACGCTTGGTCAGATGATCCAGGGCAAATGAACTGTTCTCCCCGGTGAAAATGATTTCCAGAATACCGTCTTTTGCCACGGATCCGACCTCTAGAGGTTCGATCCATGTGTTGTATGATACGGAAGTCAGATTGTAGTCCAGCCGGAACTTTTCCTGGATCTGGGGCCACTTTTTATTTACGATTTCATTCAGTTTGGCTGCCACGTCGTACTCTTTTCTAAAAATCTAAGCCATTTTACTTGGAAAACCCGAAAAATGGCAAATTTTTGCGTTAAAACGGAAATGACCTTTTTGATTTCGCCAATGCCCGGATCAATGAAATGGCATTATAAGCGCGAAAAGGGGCTTTTAACACATTGTCATTATAGCCAAAGCCCCGTATGAATTCAAGAGTAAAAACGATTCAGGCTCCTGTTTTTGAAAAAAAACGAAGTCAGCAAAAAGTGGAGATTTGCATTTGTTTCCACATTGAAATGGGTAAAATGGGTATAACCTTCCACAAAATAAACATAGAACATCCATTTGGTTTTTCAGACTGCTTTTTTGAATACAAGCGGAAAAAGACCTCAAATTCCTGTAAAAATGAACAAGTTATTCACAAGTTATTCGCAAAATGTGGAAAACTCGGTTTCTGTATTGCAGGCGATGTGGAAAACTTATGTTTTTTTGTGGATACGGTTAAAGAACCGCAGTGATTGAATTTACCCTCGTTTTCCGCAGTATAAAAACTATTGACTTCATATTTAATTATATTTATAATCTTGCGTGCGTCTGATTTTTGAACGTGCAGATGCAGTATTGTATGTGGTTATCAGAATAAATACGGAGGTGATCGGACATGAAGATGACGTTCCAGCCGAAGAAGGGCTCTCACGCGAAGGTTCATGGATTCCGTGCCAGAATGGCTACCGCGGGCGGAAGAAAGGTTCTTTCCGCAAGACGCGCTAAAGGAAGAAAAGTCTTAACGGTTCAATAAGCCACTGAAAAGTGGCTTATTCTTTTCCTCTAGATATGCGTGGATTTGATTCACTGAAAAAAACAGAGGAATTCCAGGCCATTTACCGGGAGCGCAGAAATGCAGCCGACCGGGTAATGGTCATGTATACGGCGGAAGGAACTCAGAGGATCGGCATCGTCTGTTCCAAAAAGATCGGCAATTCCGTCGTGCGGCATCGCTTTGTCCGGCTTGTCCGGGAAGTGTACCGCAAACAGAAAGAGCACGTTCGTTCAGACAGGGATCTCATTGTGATCGCGCGGGAAAGCGCGAAGGGGCTCGGATTTTTTGAGATCGAAGAGTCGTTTGTCACACTTCTTAAGCGGCTAAAGATCTATGTGTGACCGGAAGGCCACAAAAAGCATTTTTCGAAGTGAGTGCCTGAGATGAAAAAGGTTATGATAGGCATGATCAGGTTTTATCAGAAATACCTGTCCGGCCTGAAAAGGTACAGTCACTGCAGATTTTTCCCGACCTGCTCTCAATATGCCGTCGAGGCGATTGAGCGTTTTGGTGCGCTGAGGGGCGGCTGGCTTGCGTTCAAACGCATTCTCCGCTGCAATCCCTTCAATCCGCATACGGGATACGACCCTGTCCCCTTAACACTGAAGAAGGAGAATCTATGACATTTATCGTCGCAACCCAGAGTAACTGGTTTTTGATCGGCTGGATCGCCTGGCTCCTGGGCAACGTCATGAACTGGATCTACGAATTCCTCAACTGGGTGGGAATTCCGAACATCGGTCTGGCCATCATCATTTTCACCATCGTGATCAAAGCACTTATGATCCCGATGTCCATCAAGCAGCAGAAATCCGCCCGGCTTCAGTCTATCATGATGCCGGAGATCCAGGCCATTCAGGCCAAGTACAAGGGCGTTACGGATCAGGCGGCGCTGTATCAGCAGCAGCAGGAAACCAAGGAGGTCTATCAGAAGTACGGCACTTCCGCAACAGGCGGATGTCTGCAGCTTCTGATCCAGATGCCTATCCTGTTCGCGCTGTACCAGGTCATTTACAAGCTTCCGGGCTACATCGGAAAGCTCAAAGACATGTACGGCGTGGTCGCGGATAAGTTCCGCTCGCTCGGCAGCTTTGGCACATTGGTGCAGAACGAAGAGCTCCTGACGCTTGCGAAGAACAATTCCCTGACCAAGAATCCGGCGGAACTTCTGACAGACGCCGCTCAGGGCCGGAACTACACCATCGACATGCTGTATAACTTCGATAAGACGGAATGGACGAAGTTCCACGAGATCGTCAACGATCCGGGCGTTCAGGAAGCTTATACGCAGGTACAGCCTCAGATCGAGCGTGTCAACACCTTCCTGGGCATTTCTCTGGCCGCGTCTCCGTGGCAGCAGATCACGCAGGACGGCATCTGGTGGGCCGTTTTCATCCCGATCCTCGCAGGTCTGTTCCAGTTCCTGTCGACGCTGGCGATGAAGACCACCAATCCGCAGCAGAAGGACGATCAGAATCCGATGGGCGGAACCATGAAGATCATGAACTACATGTTCCCGATCATGTCGGTGGTCTTCTGCTTCATGTTCTCTGCCGGTATCGGCATCTACTGGGTCGCCTCTTCCGGCGTCCAGCTTGTCATCCAGCTCTTCGTGAATGCCTATATGAATAAGGTAGACATCAACGAGATGGTGCAGAAGAA
>DBVJ01000086.1:289-4589 GCA_002308115.1 Lachnospiraceae bacterium UBA1267 | reverse complement strand
GAGCAGAAGGCCGCGGATGAAGCCGCGAAGCTTGCGCTTAAGCAGGAAGCGGAGAAGAGCTCATCCTATTACGAGAGCCATTCGACTTTCAAAAAGGGCAGCCTTGCCGAGAAAGCGGGCATGGTCCAGCAGTACGAAGAAAAAGAGAAACAGCGGAAAGCCGGGAAACTTTGACCCAGGGCCTCCGAAGCAATTGAAGGAGTCAGCATGGCAGATTTTATAAAGAAAACATTTACGGGCGACACGATAGAGGATGCGATCACGCAGGCCTCCATGGTTTTGCGCCTGACGAGCGACAAGCTCGGCTATGAAGTCATTGACAAAGGCGCGAAGGGCTTTTTGGGCCTCGGCGCCAGAAAAGTCATGATCGAAGCCTGGGACAAGGAAGCAGAAGCGGAAGCCCTGAAAGAAGCGGAAGCGCTGGCCAAAGAGGCCGAAAAGAAGGTGGAAAAGGCAGCGGAAACCGTGAAGGAAACGCTCCGGAACGAAGGAACGAAGGCCGAGAAAGCGCTTTCCGAAGTGAAGGCAGCAGTTGAGCCCGAGAAAGAAGAACCGGCAGGCGTCGTTCCGCCGACAGCGGAGGAAATTGCCCGTTTTGAGACCGGCAAGAAGTTCCTCGAAGACATTTTCAAACAGATGGGCCTCGAAGTTCTTGTCGAGTACCGGCTTGCCCCGGAAGACACGCTGGAGATCAACCTCTCCGGCCGTGAGATGGGCGTTTTGATCGGAAAACGCGGCCAGACCCTGGATTCTCTCCAGTACCTCACCAACCTGGTCGTGAACCGCGGGGAAGAGAAACGCTTCCATGTCCGCGTGGATACGGAAAACTACCGTTCCCGCCGGAAGGAAACGCTGGAATCCCTGGCGAAGAACATTGCCTACAAAGTCAAGCGGACGCGTAAGTCCATGGCTCTTGAACCCATGAACGCCTATGAGCGCCGCATCATCCATACGACCCTCCAGCAGGACAACTTCGTCATGACGAAGTCGGAAGGTGAAGATCCTTACCGTCATGTCGTGGTCTTCTACAAGAGGAATCGGAACGGAGAGCCCAGGCCCTGACCCAAAGTCACTGCCTGAAGCACACGAAGGGAATTCCAGGCGGAGCCTTCCATTTTGAAGGTTCCTCTTGGAATTCCGCTGTTTTATGAGGAAAATGCTGAAGGACAGCTCTGCCAATTTCAAAGAAACGACCATTGCGGCAGTCTCTACGGGTCTGACGCCGGCCGGCATTGCGGTGATCCGTCTGAGCGGCCCGGAAGCCCTGTCCGTCGCGGACCGGGTGTTTTCGGGGCGGAAAAAACTCCTTTCCGTCCGGACGCATACCGTGCATTACGGGAAGATCGTGGATCCGGAAAGCGATCAGGAGATCGACGAGGTGCTCGCGACAGTCATGAAAGGGCCGCACAGCTATACCGGAGAAGACGTGGTGGAATTCAGCTGTCACGGAGGTCTTTTCACGGCCAGAAAGATCCTTTCGCTCCTCTTCTCTTCCGGCGCCGTTCCGGCGGAGCCCGGCGAATTTACGAAGCGGGCCTTCTTAAACGGCCGGATGGACCTCAGTCAGGCCGAGGCTGTCATGGACATTATCGGGGCGGAAAATGAATTTGCCCTCCGTGCGGGCGTTTCGGGGCTTCGCGGGGACATTTCCCAGAGGATCCGCGGGATCCGGGAAGAGATCCTGAATGAGACGGCTTTCATCGAGGCCGCGCTGGACGATCCGGAGCATTATGAGCTTACAGGGTATGCGGAGCGGCTCGGAGAGGCGCTTCAGCCCGTAAAAGAGACGCTTACGGAGCTTCTCCGGGTCGCGGATTACGGAAGCATCCTCGCGGAAGGCATCCGGACCGTCATCGCAGGCCGTCCGAATGCGGGCAAATCCTCGCTGTTCAATCTCCTTTCAGGCCATGAAAAGGCCATCGTGACGGAGATCCCGGGCACGACGCGGGATGTCCTGGAGACGCACGTCAGTTTCGGGCCGCTGAGCCTGATCCTGATGGACACCGCAGGTCTTAGGGAGACCGGGGACCGGGTGGAACGGATCGGCGTGCAGCGCGCGAAGGATGCCATCGAGGCCGCAGACCTCGTGCTTTACGTGCTGGACGGCACGGAAGGCGTGACCGAGGAGGATCGGAAGGCGCTTTCGGAGTGCGCTGGGAAGCCCGTGATCGTGCTTCGGAACAAGACGGACCTAATGGAAAATGCATCCGCAGAGGACGGAGAGATCCTCTTCTCCGCACGGACAGGCTTTGGCATGAAGGCGCTTGAAGAGCGCATAAATGCCTTATTTGACGCCAAAAAGCTCACCTTCAACGATGAAGTCGTGATCACGAACGAGCGCCAGAAGGCCCTTCTTCGAAAAGCCCTCCGCTCGCTCGAACTGGTGGATCAGGGCATCGCCGCCGCTCTCTCCGAGGAGTTTCTGGCTTCGGACCTTACCGACGCCTACGCCGCGCTCTCCGAGATCCTCGGCGAAGCCGTCTCCGACGACGTCATCGACAGAGTGTTTGAAAGATTCTGCATGGGGAAGTGATTCACCAGCATAACAAATACAGAGGACGACGGAATGCTTGCATTCAGGGCGGCCGATGTATTTGGGATGCGCCCCTTCATGAGCATGAAACGGGGAAGGGGCCCCGTGGAATGCGAATGAAGAGAGGATCGCGGGAGTGCGGAGCACGAAGCGATCCGTGGGTGAATCGTTAATAAAGGAGGAAAAGATTATGAAACAGACAATAATACTATTATGTTTAAGTCTTTTGTTCGTACAAATGACGCCTGGCTCAAATGTGAAGGCCAATAACAAATTATTAACAAAAGAATCTGTTTCTGAAGCAGATTCTTTTGACCGTATGATCGAAAAGTTTGACAATCAACTAATTATGTCAAATTCTACAGTCCTTAAAGAAATATAGGACTTTATTCAAGAGTTATCCGCGTTAAGAAAGGATGGATCTTTTAGCACTGTCGATCATTCTGATAACGTACCAGCACTGATTCAAGATCTTAATCATTTGATCGATCAGTATGAAAGTTATTTTCTTATTAAAGAAGGACATTCTAAAGATGACCCTGACCCAAACCTGATATACGCGGCAGCAGCATTAATAATAATTGCATGGTTTCATAACCAGGGATATCTTTTAGCCGCAGAACTTTTAACGCATGCAACTGCATGTATCACTGAAAATTCTATCTACTATCCCACTTATGGTTACAGGGTGGAATACTCCAATGTTTTCTGGAAATGCAGAAACAACTATTCGGTCTCCGAAGGAGGAGATAGGTTTGAAAGTACGGCAACTACGATAGAGACAGATTTGTATTATTCTATTCACGTTTTTTTATGGAAAAGACTATCTAACAGTAATATTCGTATTTATGACCGATATGATTTTTCCTACGACAAGAGTTACTGGGGAAGCAGACAAGGAATAGCAGTCTCGTTTATGTGGGCGGCACAAGTAAATGGTGTGCTAACACCTTATTGGGTATATATCGAACATGCGTGAGGCAATAGATGGGGAAAAAGAAAATTCTGAACAGATTCATCGGTCTTTTTTCTGTATTGCTTCTTTTCTCCGGCTGTTTTCAGGAAAGAACGCCTTCTCTGTATGACTATCAGGTGGAATACGGTTTTTCTTTGGAAGGGATTCAGATTGAGACAGTAGAGGCCATTCATGTAAGCGCTTTCAGAGATCCATGGACCACTTTTATTCTTCGAATGACCGGAACTGTAAAAGGAAGCGATTTTGATCCGGAGCTGATGGCCGAAGGTGTTACGGAAAAGGCGGAATTTGAACTAGAAATAATGAATTCGGGATATCGTCAACGTTACGGAAAAGCGTTTTTAACGCTACAAAAAGATGGCAATTATCGTTCTACACAATGGTTTTTTGGGCCATACAAATGTTGTGTCGTTATCTATGAAGAACAAAGCCAACTGTATTACATCATCATTAACAACGGCTGAAAAGACATGATTTCTAACAGAGTCGAAGAAAGCTACGATATCGTCGTGATCGGCGCGGGCCATGCGGGCTGCGAGGCGGCCCTTGCGGCCGCACGCCTCGGCGAATCGGTGATCCTGTTCACGGTCTCGGTCGATTCGATCGCCCTCATGCCCTGCAACCCCAACATCGGCGGCACCTCCAAAGGCCATCTCGTCCGCGAGATCGACGCCCTTGGCGGAGAAATGGGCCGGAACATCGACAAAACATTTCTCCAGTCGCGCATGCTGAACCGCTCGAAAGGGCCTGCGGTGCACTCGCTCCGCGCCCAGGCGGACAAGCAGGCTTAT
>DBVJ01000086.1:0-193 GCA_002308115.1 Lachnospiraceae bacterium UBA1267 | reverse complement strand
CAGGCGTTTCGACGCTTTCCGGCGCGATCTACCACGCCAAAGCCGTCATCATCTGCTCAGGCGTGTATCTCAAAGCACGCTGCATCACGGGAAACGTCTCGGAGAACACCGGGCCGAACGGCTTAAAGGCTGCAAATGCGTTGTCCGCCTCTCTTCTCTCTCACGGGATCCGGCTCAGGCGTTATAAAACCGG
>DBVJ01000095.1:4890-7369 GCA_002308115.1 Lachnospiraceae bacterium UBA1267 | reverse complement strand
TACGTGCTGATCGCGGTCCTCGGCGCGCTGATGGCCCCGATCGGCATCCGGAACCTTTCTCTCACAAAAGGTTTTGACGCGGTGCTTACGGTCGGTATGGTCGTGGCATTCCTGCAGCTTGCCAACTCCTTCACCCGGAACATCAACCAGGTCGCCCAACAGTCCAATGCCATCGTCATGGCCATGGCCGGCGCCAAGCGCATTTTCGCCCTGATGGACGAAGAGAGCGAGGCTGATGAGGGCGACGTGACGCTGGTACGCGCGCGTTACGAAGGCGATCAGATCATCGAGGTGGAAGAACGCACGAACAAATGGGCCTGGAAGGTGCCGGACGAGGACGGATCCTTCCATTACGTGCCTTTCCAGGGCGACGTCCGGATGAAAGACGTGGACTTCTCCTACGTGGAAGGCAAGCAGGTCCTGAACGACATCACGCTTTACGCAAAGCCAGGCCAGAAAGTGGCCTTCGTCGGCGCGACCGGCGCCGGGAAGACCACCATCACNNAACCGCTTCTACGACATTCAGGAAGGCGAGATCACCTACGACGGCATCCCGATCCGCCGGATCAAGAAGTATTTCCTCAGAAAGTCTCTGGGCATCGTTCTGCAGGACGTGAATCTGTTCACCGGAACGATCCGCGAGAACATCCGCTACGGCAAGCTTTCCGCGACCGACGAAGAGGTCGTCGAGGCCGCGAAACTGGCCAATGCGCACGATTTCATCACACGGCTTCCGGAGGGCTACGACACAGTGATCGACGGTCAGGGCTCGAACCTTTCGCAGGGACAGCGCCAGCTGATCTCGATCGCCCGCGCGGCGATCTCGGATCCGCCGGTCATGATCCTGGATGAAGCGACCAGTTCAATTGATACCCGTACGGAAGCGCTTGTGCAGCGCGGCATGGATCAGCTGATGGCAGGACGTACCGTCTTCGTCATCGCACATCGCCTTTCCACGGTCATGAACTCGGACGTCATCATGGTGCTCGAACACGGCGAGATCATCGAGCGCGGCACACACGAGCAGCTGATCGAACAGAAGGGCAAATATTATCAGCTCTATACGGGCGCATTTGAACTGGAGTAAAGCGCCTTTGAGGCCGGAGCGGCCGTTCATGGACGGAAAGGAGCGCATATGAAGATACTGACCGGTGAAAAGCGGAAAGAGTTCGAAGGCTGGAACTATGCGCACCGCGGTCTTCACACCGCGGACAAGTCTGTTCCCGAGAACTCTCTCGCGGCGTTCAGACGTGCCGCGGAAAGAGGCTACGGCGTGGAACTGGACGTACAGCTCAGTAAAGACGGCCAGGTCATGGTTTTCCACGACGACGATCTTCTTCGTATGACCGGAAAGCCCGGCAAGATCTGGGACGTGGACTGCGAGGAGCTCCGGACACTCCGCCTTGCGGGAACCGGCGAAAAGATCCCGCTTTTCACGGAAGTGCTGGAAGTGCTTCAGGAGGGTGCAGGGCCTTTGATCGTTGAGGTCAAGACCGGCCCAAGAAACGACGAACTCTGCGAGAAGACCTACGAGATCCTCGGCCAGTATCCCGGCGTCTGGTGCATGGAGTCCTTCAATCCCTTCGTCGTCAACTGGTTCCGGAAGAACGCGCCGGAAGTGGTCAGAGGACAGCTGATCACGAACAAGGAAGCCTACGAGGGTTATCCCGGCTTCCTTCAGAAGTTCCTTGCACGCTCCGGATTCGCGTTTTTGAACCGGCCGCATTTCATCGCCTTCAATCTGGACGCCGAACTGCCTCGGAACGTGCGGAAAATGCACGAAAAAGGCATTCTGACCTTTGGCTGGACCTCCCGGAAGGCCGGAAATGAAAAACGTGCGGACGGGCTCATTTTCGAACTCTACGAGCCTCCGGTCAAAAATGTGTTTTGACATTCGTTTTCGAAAAAAAACTTGTCAAGACGTTGGGATGATGCTACACTTTTCATAAGAATATTTGCTCGAAAGGAGTAAAGAGCATGGCAACCAAGAAAACCGAACCCACACCTCCGACCAGGAGAGTGGAACACACCATTACACACGTTGAAGCTCAGTCGACCAACCAGCAGGAACTCCAGCACATTACGAAAGGCAACGCGACTCCGTACAGGATCCTTGCAATCGTTCTCTGGGTGCTTGCGCTTGGCTGTGAGGTGGCCGCGATCCTTCTGTTCCTCGGAAAGTTCACGATCCCCTTCCTCAAGATCCCGAACGTCTGGCAGGCTGTGATCTTCCTCGCGCTTGACCTCATTCTTCTGATCATCGGATCTCAGATGTGGAAGAAAGCCAACCACATGGATCCTGCGTCGAAGAAGAACAAACTGGCGTTCTGGCTCCAGAACAATCTGGGTGTCATCGTGGCGGCCGTGGCTTTCATTCCCTTCATCATCATTGCCCTGACCGACAAGAACGCTTCCAAGCAGGACAAGACGATCGCGACCATCGCGGCGGCAATTGCGCTTGCAGTCGGAGTGCTGACAG
>DBVJ01000095.1:183-4841 GCA_002308115.1 Lachnospiraceae bacterium UBA1267 | reverse complement strand
TATCACACGCATGAGGACTGCGGCGCGCTTGCGAACTCTCCGATGCTTGCGGAAGGTTCCGTGACTGCGGCCATCGAGGCCGGCAAGACCCGCCTTTGCAAGTTCTGCGCGAACAAGGACGGCATCGAAAATGTTGTCACGGATGAGGTGTTAGAGAACGCCGCAGACTGACGTCTGAGAAGAAGAGCGGGAAGCTGTTTCCCGCTCTTTTTGTTTATTCAGGGGGAGTTATGCTCCTCCGGCAGCTGATCGAAACAGAATCAAGGAGGATGAAAAATGGCACTTGAAGGATTTGATCTCAGCAAACTGGATCTGAGCAACCTGGACTTTTCCAAACTGATGAACGACGATGTCGTCAAGAAGGTCTCGGAGAAGGCTGAAACGACGGAAGAGACCACGAAGTCGGTTCTCGGCGGCGCGCTTCCGCTCCTCGGCAATCTGTTCTCCGGACAGAATACGAATAATGACGTGACCGGCACGCTTGCAGCATCCACGCAGCAGGAACCGTCCCTCATTCAGCGGATCCTGACCGCGCTCATCCCGTTCATTCTGAGTCTCTTCGGCAAGAAGGACGACGGCAAAGACGATGATGAGAATGCAGGACTGCTTGGCGGCCTGGGCTCGAGCCTGACGAATCTCTTCACCGGCAGAAAGGCAGAGGTGGAAGAGAAGGCGGAAGACCTGAAAGAAGCCGCCGGTGAGAAGATCGAAGATCTGAAGGAAGCCGTTCAGGAGAAGGTCGAAGACCTCAAAGAAGCGGTTGAAGAGAAGGTCGAAGACGTGAAGGAAGCCGCCGAAGAGAAGGCGGAGGAAGTGAAAGACGCGGGCAAGGATGAGAAACAGGGTGTTTTCGGAAACATCCTTTCCAACCTGGGCAGCCTGTTTGCCGGAAAAGACAAGAAGTGATCTGAGAGAGGCATTTCATGAGATTCTGCACGAATTGCGGGAAACCGTTGAATGATGATGCGGTTTTCTGTACGAACTGCGGTCAGAAGGCCATGATACCGAAGTCCGCCCCTGCGGGGCCAGGCACTCCGGGCGTTGTTCCGCCGGTCCAGAATGGTCCGGCGCCTGTTCCGCCGATTCCGAACGATCCGGTACCTGTTCCGAACGGGCCGGCGCCTGTTCCGCCGGTACAGAACCGGCCGTATCCGGTCCCTCCGGTACAGAACAGGCCGGGCTATGTGCCTCCGGCCGGTCCGGCGCCGATGAATCCGCTACCGCCGAAGAAAGACAACGAGCCCAAGCAGAAGAAGAGCCCGCTGGTCCCGATCCTGATCGTTTCAGCCGTGCTTCTCACAGCAGCGGTGGCCGTGCTGTGCATTTTTATCTTTGGGAAGAAGCCCGATTCACCGGACGATGAGACAAGACGCGCAGACCAGCATACGGAAGAACCGACCCGGCGGCCTCAAGAGGAAACGACGAAGGCCGATCCCTCCGAGCATACGACGGCTCCTTCAACGAGTTCGAAAGCGCCTGAAAGTGCTGCGACTGAACCCTCCAAAACCGAAGCGCCCTCGACTGAACCGCCCGAGACCGATCCGCCTGAGACGACCGAAGAGGATCGCTTTAATCCGGAATTCCTCGGAGAATGGTACGGCGATCAGAAGAGCGTTTTCATCCTGTATGAAGACGGTACGGTTGATTATTATGACGGCGGCGTGGACGGCAACAAGCTGAAAGGCGACTGGACACTGGACGAAAGCACCGGCCGGTTTGAAATGGACCTTTTCGGCGGAAGCAACCGCTTCTACCTCTATTCGGATCTATCGAGAGGTTCAGATTCGACGATCATGTACCGCATGGCCATGGACTGGTCGAAGAGCACGACGACGCTCTGGTATTATGAGACGTTCTATCGTGAACGGCCTTCGAAATACCTGACCGATGACGAAAAGGTCAAGCAGCCCTATCCGTAAAGGAAAGCCTGGAAAAGAAAAAGCGTGCCGCAGATCGCTGCGGCACGATTTTTATATGCTTATGGCGGAAGAGCGGAAGCACTTTATTCCTCAAATTCGATGTAGACCGTCCAGGTGGCTCCCTGAAGTTCCTTCTTCCGAACAATGCCTTTCGCGGACTTGATCCGTTCTGAAACGCTGTAGTTTCCAGACATCGCGGCGGCGGGTTCGGCGGTATAATACCAGGACGTAGGCAGCCGGCTTTCAGTGATCTCAACTTCGTCGCCCACTTCCAGAATATCCCTTTCCATCGTAAAAGGTTCCAGACGCATCCAAGGCACCTCACTCAAATAATACGAGGCCTTTTACAGCGACATCGCGGCCTTTCAGATAATTCAGCTCGGAAACGATACCGGCGTAGGTGGACTTTTCCAGTTTCTCCAGAAGAAGAACCGAAGAGCCGCCGGGAACCGTACCAAGAAGGCCGGGATCCGAGAGGACGCCCTTCGTGAGTTTGACTTCTTTGCCGGAGAACGCCTTCTCCAGACTCTCGCGGATCTCATCCATCACGCTGTCGTCTTCGGTGCCGATGAGGAACAATACGTCCGCGTTCTGAAGCGCGGCTTCCGAAGCCACCCGAACGATCTCGGAATGCGCATCGGTGCCAAGACCTGAAGTCTTTCCTTCCAGATGACGGCGTATCCATTTGTCGAAACGGGTGTGATGCTTCGCACAGATCGATCCGTACGTGGCGAAGACCGGCAGCCTGAAACCCTGCTCCGCGTCTTCCGCTGAAAGCAGCTTGTAAGGGAAAAGAACCTTGAGAGCGACAAGGACGACGCCCAGAAGGAAGAATACTGCGCCGAACAGGAGCGCGTACTTCAGCATGTCGGAAAGGCTGGCGCCGGATCGACCGGCCGCCTTCGGATAAGAAAGCGCGGCGAGAGCTGTTTCCGCGGACGACAGATTGCTCTTCAGCGTGGCAAGATTCTTGGAAATGTTGGTTTTGGCGGTACTGATCGTATTGCTGACCGTCGTGCCCGAATAGGAGGTGACCGTGTCGACTCTATAGGACGCGATGCCTTCGGGCTTCAGACCTTTGGAAGCCTCATCGCTGTAATCCAGAAGCGCACCCATGATCTTCTGCGCGGTGTCCTGATCGGAATAATAGACCGTGATGTCCAGTGTGTTGGATGAGGAAGCAGGGATAAAGGTGACGAGCTCCCGGAGGAAGCGTTCTTCGGTTCCGCTCAGTGCGGAGAGTTTCGAAAAACAATCGGAGCTTCGAAGCGAGCCGTCCAAATGGTAAAGGATGTAACGGATGCCGTTCGACAGGACGGAAGGGGCATTCGGAGATGTTTCATCGACGGCTGTGGCGGAGACGATCAGGCGTGCTTCCGCGGTGGGCACATTGTAAGGATCCAGCCGGGCGAGAACAGACTGATCCAGGTAATTCTGATAGGCTTCCAGCGATTCTCTGGCGTCCTTCACAGCCCATTCGCAATTGGTTTTCTGGACCTCATATTCCTTGACCTGAGCCTCGTATTCTTTCTCGGCTTCCGGGCTGCTCTTCGCGCCCAGACGTCCCTGAACATACTTGAATGCGGCTCCCAGAAGAAGCCCCAGTACGAGGAGGACCAGGAGAAGACGCCATCTTTTCAGTACTCTGAAAAACAGATTCCTGAGATTGACCGTGCGCTCTGTTTCCATTGTATTCATCAGGCCAAAGCCCCCTTTATAAAACTTCAGTAAAATATTAACAGACTCACCGGAGACTGTCAAGGAAGCGGCCCGTTACGGAGCCTTTCCGGATTCTGAAATTCCCGTGTAAAATCTTCATTTTCCTCTTTCTTTTTCGGGAGCATTTCTGTATAATATTTCGGAATGGGTATCCGGCGCGTCCGGGGATGACAAGCCCGTTCACCGGAGGTTTCAGATGAAGAAACTGGAAGATTATGTGATCACGATTCCGGATTTCCCGGAAGAGGGCATCATGTTCCGCGACATCACGGGCATCCTGAAAGAGGCTCGCGGCATCCGGCTTGCCGAGGATCAGCTGATGGAGAAGCTGGAGGGCGTGGAGTTCGACGCCATCGTCGGTCTGGAAAGCCGCGGATTCCTGTTCGGCATGCCGATGGCTTATCAGATGAACAAGCCTTTCATTCCGATCCGCAAGAAGGGTAAGCTCCCCAGAGAGACGGTTGAGCGGACCTACGATCTGGAGTACGGCACCGCAACGATCGAAGTCCATAAAGAGGACGTGTCCGAGGGAGAGAAACTGGTGCTCGTGGACGATCTTCTGGCGACGGGCGGAACGATGGAAGCCGCGTGCAAACTGGTGGAAAGCCTGGGCGGCAAGGTCGTGAAGATCCTGTTCCTTCTGGAACTCGAAGGCCTCAACGGCAGAGCGAAACTCGAAGGCTACGACGTCGAGAGCATCGTGAAGTACGAAGGCAAATAATCAAACTGTTCCGGCTACATTATCATTACATAAAAAGGGAAGAAGAACATGAACAAAAACGCACTCATGGGAAATGTGATCGTCGGCCAGTCCGGCGGCCCGACCGCAGTCATCAACTCCAGCCTGGCAGGTGTTTTCACGAAGGCTAAGGAACTTGGCCTCGGCACTGTGTACGGCATGCGCCACGGCATCCAGGGTTTCCTGGACGGCCGCTACATCGATCTGGACCCGATCTTCTCGGACCCGATCAACATCGAGCTTCTGAAGCGCACTCCGTCGAGTTATCTGCGTTCCTGCAG
>DBVJ01000095.1:0-138 GCA_002308115.1 Lachnospiraceae bacterium UBA1267 | reverse complement strand
GAGCCTGAACATCAAGTATTTCTTCTACATCGGCGGCAACGATTCGATGGATACCATTTCCAAGATGTCGGATTACGCGCATCTGATCGGTTCGGACATCCGTTTCGTCGGTATTCCGAAGACCATCGACAACGACCT
>DBVJ01000092.1 GCA_002308115.1 Lachnospiraceae bacterium UBA1267 | reverse complement strand
TGAAGAGGTAGAAGGCGCCGTCCGGGCGCACACATTTGTAGCCCATCCTCGTAAGCTCCGAGTAAAGGAGGGCGCGGTTCTTCTCATAAGGCGCAAGGTCGGGACGAAGATGCGCGGTGCGCGCGATGACCTGCTGCATGAGAGACGGCGCGCAGACCGAGCCCAGCTGACGGGCTGCGCCGGCAACCGCGTATCTGAGCGCCTCGCAGTCCGCGGCCTCGTCGGGCATCAGCACGTAGCCGATACGTTCGCCCGGCATCGACAGGGATTTCGAGAAGGAGTAACAGATGACCGTGTCTTTGTAGATGAGCGGCAGATGCGGCACGACAGCGCCGTCATAGACCAGCTCCCGGTAAGGTTCATCGCTGATGAGATAGATCGGATGGCCGTATTCCTCTTCTTTTTCACGCAGTACATCCGCCACTTCCCTGAGCTTCTCTTCCGTGAAGACGACGCCCGTCGGGTTGTTCGGCGAGTTCAGGATGACGCCCTGGGTATTCGGCGTGAGTGCCTTTCTGAGCGCTTCGGCAGAGGGCTGGAAGGAAGGCACGTTGGGCGGGATCGCGACGAAGCGGGCGCCGGCGACCGTTGCGAACACGCTGTACTCCGCAAAATACGGCGCGAAGGCGACAAATTCGCTCTCCGGACCGAGGGTCAGCGCCTTGCAGACTGAGGTGAGCGCAAGCGCCGCACCGACAGACATGTAGAAAGCTTCCTTTTTGTAATGTGTTCCATACCGCTCATTCAGATCGGCTGCGATGGCCTCACGGGCAGCGTCCAGACCGACTGCGGAGGTATAGCCGTGCACCTGGATCGACGGTTTCGTGCGGAGGATCTCCTCGATCGCCTCGTTGACCTCCTTCGGTGCGGGTACGCTGGGATTTCCGAGGCTGAAATCGAAAACCGCCTCTTCGCCCTTCTCCGCCTTCATTTTCCGGCCGAATTCAAACAGTTCCCGGATGCAGGAGCGGGTCGAGCCGTACTTCTCCATCTGCTTTGAGATCATTTCTGTTCTTCTCCTGTGTATACGTATTCTTTGGCCGTCTCTTCGCCCCTCAGGATCCGGAGCATGCCGAGGTCCATGGCCATCATTTCATTTTCACCCGGAAGCACCACGATGGGGGCAACGGGTCCGAGGTAGTAACGGATGCGGTCTGTGAGCATCGCGGAATAGGCAAGGCCTCCGGTCAGAATGATGGCATCCATGCGGAATTCCAGCGCGGGGGCGAGGTTTCCGATGCCCTTCGCGATCTGGTAGGCCTGCGCGTCGTAGCAAAGCGTCGCGTACTCGTCACCGGACTGGATCCGTCTCTCGATCTCCAGACTGTCGGAGGTGCCCAGGAGCGCACGAAGACCGCCCTGCCCTCTGACTTCGCGTTTCATCTGTTCCTTCGTATATTTTCCGCTGTAGCAGAGGTCGATGACCGTAAGAAGCGGCACGGAGCCGGCGCGTTCCGGAGAGAACGGGCCGCTGTCGTCGGAAATGATATCGACAATGCGCCCGTATTTGTGTGCGGAGATCGAAATGCCGCCGCCAAGATGCGCGACCAGAAGCCGCATGTCATCGTATTTTTTCCCCAGACTCTCTGCGTACTTTCTGGCCATGGCACGGCTGTTGAGCACGTGGCAGAAGCTTGTCCGCCGGACGCCGGGAAGCCCGGTGATGCGGGCAACCTCCGTCATGCTGTCCGCAGAAACGGCATCATAGATTGTCGCCGGGATGCCGCGCTCTTTCGCGATACGGTCGGCGATCAGCGCCCCAAGGTTTGAAGCGTGCGGGCTTGCTTTGCCGCTTTTGATCACGTCGACCATCGTGTCGTTCACATAATAGCCGCCGGGCGTCAGACCAGGGAGAAGGCCTCCGCGGCCAACCACACCGTCCAGCTCTTTCATTTCCTCCGTGTGCCCCGCGAGCATCTCGTCGATCGCCGCGACACGCATGTCCAGCTGATCCAGGACAGAAGGATACTTCGTGATCTCTTCGCCGGAATGCACGATCTTCTCGTTGAAGATCTGCCGGTCGTTCTCGTAAAGGGCCACGCGGGTAGACGTGGAGCCCGGGTTGATCACCAGAATGCGGTAGGTGTCTTTCATGTGTACTCCTTCAGCTCACTTTTCGGGGATCATCCCCGCCGCGGCCATCAGCGCCGCGTATTTCTCTTCATCCGTTGCACTCCGCGAATTCAGGGCGATCGGACATTTCGCGCCGGTGACCAGGCCGGCCATCTTCGCGCCCGCGAACTCCAGAAGGCCTTTCACAAAGATATTGCCCGCCGTGATGTTCGGCACCAGGAGAATATCCGCCTCTCCCGCCGCGGGGCTGTCGTAATGCTTATGCTCTGCGGATGCCTTGTTCACCGAGAGGTCCAGGGATATGGGCCCCTCAACAATGCATTCTCCAAACTCTCCCGCGAGCGCCGCTTCTTTCAGCGCCGCCGCGTCCACGGTCTCCTGGATCTTCGGCGAGACCACCTCGGACGCACAGACCACCGAGATCACAGGCTTCTCATAGCCCAGTCCGCGGAACATTTGAAGCGCGTTCCGGAGGATCGCCTTCTTCATCTCAAGATCCGGCTGCGGGATCATGCCCCCATCCGTCACGCCAAGGATCTTATGGTATTTCGGGATCTCCAGAAGCGCCGTGTGCGACATCGGCTGCCCCAGGGAAATGCCCGTTTCCTTGTTGAGCACAGCTTTTAAAAGCGTTCCGGTCTGAAGATAACCCTTCAGAAGAAACTCCGCCCGCCCTTCGCGGATGAGTCTTACCGCCTCAAACGCACACTCCTGCTCTGTCTCTGCAGGGACGACACGCTCCGCGGAGATCTCATGTCCGAGTTCCCGGCCGATCGCAAAGATCTCCTCCGCATGGCCCGTCAGTACATAATCGAGCCGGCCCTCCTCGTTGGCCTTGAGGACCGCTTCCAAGGTATGTACATCATGCGCCGCCGCGACTGCGACGGTGCGCCGCTTCCCCGCACTGATACGGGCGATCATTTCCGAAAAGTTGTGGATAGGCATGGTGCTCCCTTCTGAACGGATATGCGTCTATATAAGCAGTACCCCCGCGGACGGGGTGTATTCTTTTCAATTTCTCGCCCTTCTGAACCGTCTGAACAGCCAGATCACGAGGAGGAACAGAACAAATGCCATAATGCCGGTCAATACGATGAGCCAGCCGTCGATCAAGTTCAGATTTTTGGGAAGTTCGTAATCCAGCGTGACGTCGGAGCGGTCGACGAGGAAGGGCGATTCGGCCCCTTTCGAGACATAGGAAAGCACGACCGTGCCAAGCGGATAGCCTTGATAGGTATAGGTGATCTGCTTGCCGGTCGGGGTATCGACTGTCGTTTTCTCGAGGTCCTCCGAGGTCACATTATCCGGAAGAAGGATCGTGGAGGACTGGTCGATCCGAAGCAGGGAGATCTCCTGGGTGGGGATCTGAAGCGGGGAGACGGTAAAATAATTCTCCAGGTTCAAGGAGGCGTCCAGGCTGGAGGGCAGGACGCGGTGGAAATAGTTGAATCCGTAGTCGAGTAGGGACTGGGTGCCGACGTACTGCTGCCCGTTCTCGCAGCCCAGAACGACCACGACGAGCCGGGTGCCGTCCTTTTCGGCGTAGGTCACCAGATTTTGGGCGGCCTCGTCGGTATGACCCGTTTTTGAACAGATCACGTATTCGCTGTAGTACTCCGATGAGGGACGGATCATGAGGTTCGTGTTCATCATCGGAATGTCTTTCGGGAGAAGTTCATCCGCGTGATGCACGTAGGAAAGCTGGGAAGAGATTTCCACGAAGGTGCTGTTCTTGACGCATTCCTGCATGACGAGCGCAAGGTCGTAGGCGCAGGTGAAGTGGCCGTCGGTATGGAGGCCGGAGGGGTTGGCGAACTGGGTGTTGACGCCGCCAAGCTGGAACATGCGCTCGTTCATGCGGACGACAAATGTGCTCATATCGCCCGACACATGCTCGGCCAGTGCATTGGCCACTTCGTTGGCGGAGGGCAGAAGAAGCGCATACATGCACTCGCGAAGCACCATCTGTTCTCCGCGGCGCATGCCGATATAGGAGGAATTCGAGGGGATCGTGACGGCTTTGGCAGAGAATTTGACAATGTCCTGCAGCGAGGCGTTTTCCAGGGTGAGTAACGCCGTCATCAGTTTTGTCGTGGAAGCCGGGTACATTTTCTGCGTGGCGTTCTTGGCGTAGAGGATCTCTCCGGAATCCGCATCGATCAGAATGGCGGCCTCGGCTTCGATCTCTGGCGCTTCGGGCCAGTCTTCCGGAATGGAGGCGATGATGGCGTCCACCTCGTCCGTGTCCAGCGCGGCGTGCGACGAAAGCGGCGATGCCATAAAAAGCACCGCCAGGATCATTGCTGTAAAAAACGCCGCAAACCGTCTCATGTCTCTGTCAATATCAGCCTTTGAGTCCCAGAAGCTGCACCAGAAGAAGCCAGGACAGGCCGTAGTAGGTCACGACGGCGACCAGGTCGTTGATGGTCGTGATGAACGGGCCGGAGGCGACCGCCGGGTCGATCTTGAGTTTCTTGAAGGTCATCGGGATCAGCGTGCCCAAAAGCGAGGAAATGATCATTGCGGTCATGAGGGAAATGCCGACGCAGCCCGAAACCGTGAAGGAGTAGCCCATGGGCTCCTTCTTGAGGAAGGTGATGTACAGTCCAACCAGAAGGAAGGCTGCGAGGCCGAGGATCAGGCCGTCGACAAAGCCGACACGGAGCTCTTTCAGGACAAATTTGAACTTGTCTTTGCCGGAGAGCTGCTCGTCCGTGAGCACACGGATCGTGACAGCCAGCGACTGTGTGCCGCCGTTACCGGACATGTCGAGGATCAGGGACTGGAAGGCGATGACGATGGGCACCACGGCGACGATGCCGGTGAAGGAGCCGACGACGGTCGAGACCACGAGGCCCAGTGCCAGAAGCACGATCAGCCAGGGCATGCGCTTCCGGACGCTCTTAAAGAGCGGCTCGTGCAGATCTTCCTCCGCGGTCAGACCGGCGAGTTTTGCGTAGTCTTCACCCTGTTCTTCATCGACGGCTTCGACCACGTCGAAGGCCGTGATGACGCCGAGGATATGGTCTTCGTCGTCCACGACGGGGATGGAGTCTTCATTATAGCCGCGGAGCCTGTTCAGCTCGTCCGCGCGTTTTGCGTGCGCGTTGACCGACGGATAGGAGGTCGAAATGATGTCGTTGATGTCCGACCCGTCCCTGGCCCGGATCAGATCCGTCAGCTGGATCGCGCCGTAGAGTTTGTCATTTTCATCGACCACATAGATCGTGGAAATATTGTCATTCTCGCCGGACTGTTTGATGAGCTCGCGCATCGCGCCCTTCACGTCCGTGCCCTTCTTGATGACGATGAAGTTCGTGGTCATGTCTGAACCGATTTCATCATCGTCATAGGAGGTGATCAGGTCGATGTCTTCCCTGGCTTCCTTGTCCAGGCGGGCAACGATCTCTTCGCGGTAGTCGTCGGGAAGCGTTTCCAGAACGTCGACGGCATCGTCCGCGTCCATTTCCTCCAGAATGTCGGCGGATTTCTCCAGACCGATCTCATGGAAGTAATCTTCGACTTCTTCCAGATAGGCGAAGACTTCGGACAGGCGCTCCGTGCCGAGGGCTTTGTAGAAACGCTGGCGTTCTTCCTTGTCCAGTTCTTCCAGCGCCTCCGCAAGGTCTGCGTCATGGAAATCGTTCAGCTTGTCTCGGAGTTCTTCAATGGATATGTCTGATCGGATGAGACTCAGGATCTCTTCAATCATTTCTTCATTCTTTTCTTCCATGTAAGATACCTCCTTCCGATGCTCCGCATGCTCTGCCCCGGACTTTTCCGGCGGCCGCTTTCCGCTTCTTTTGGAAGCGCTTTTCTATCAGTACTCCGCGTTCACAAACTGCGTGTAGCGGTAGTTTTTCTTCCTCTTGTCCTCTTCATCCGCCCCGTAATAGCGGATAATGTCATTCTTCACGCGGTTGACTTCGTAGCTGTCCTTGCACTCCAAAGGCGTCTCCCGGAAGGCCAGATACTCGTGATTGCCTTCCAGATAGACGGTAAGCCACGCCGCCGGAACGACTCCCTGCATGACCAGGATCTGATACAGATGGAGGTCCAGAGGCTCCCAGGCTTCGAGATCGTCCTTCGCTTCCACGAAAAGCGCATCCTCCTCGGGAAGCGGCTCGACCTTATAGGTCGCTTCGATATAAGAACAGAGTTCCTTTGCGCTCCGGGCAACGAGATCCAGCGCGCGCGCCCTTTCACGGCCCGCCTTTTTAATGGAGCGCGCCTGCTTGGCGTAGCGGCCGTCGGAGCCCGTCATCGTGGACGTGCTTCCGTGTACTGTTACTGAAACTTTTTTCTTGCCGAACAATCCCATTTTTACGCTCTCTGCCGGGGAAATGCGCGCCCCGGTGTTTCGTTCCTTTCGGGCAGGTCATCTGCCCCAGCCTGAATGACTATTTTACCACAAAAAGGCTTTTCTGTCCATCACGGACGCTCGGGAAGCTCGCCTATAGGACGCTCGGGAAGCTCGCCTCTCCGGAAGGCCTCCATCAGCGCGCTTGTGAGGGCAATGTCCTTGCCGACCCGTGGTTCGATCTCTTCCCTGGTCTTGAATACGGCGGTGGACAGTTCGTCCTCTTCGAGGCGGATCCGGTCGTCTCCGTCCACCTCGCAGGTGTAGGCGAACAGGAGGCCGCTGGACATGGGCCACGGCGAACTCTTCCAATAGCGGATGTTCTTCACGCGGAGCCCGACTTCTTCCATCACTTCGCGTCTCACGGCGTCCTCTCCGGTCTCTCCCGCCTCGATGTAGCCTGCGACCAGCGCGTCGTGCACCACCGGCTTGAAGGTCTTGCCGGTGCCGTCGAACATGAGGTGCTCCGGGTTGTAGCGGGTGGTCAGGAGCCTGTCTTTGGAAAATACGCCGATGATCACCGAGGGGCAGATCTGTGGATAGATCATATTCCCGCAGTGCGGGCAGTACATCATCCGTTCTTTGTCCGAATGCCGGGTCCTCACGCCGCATTTTCCGCAGAAGCGGGAACGCCGGTACCAGCCTGTG
Source organism: Lachnospiraceae bacterium UBA1267 (assembly GCA_002308115.1). Classification (GTDB taxonomy): domain Bacteria; phylum Bacillota; class Clostridia; order Lachnospirales; family Lachnospiraceae; genus UBA1267. The sequence continues at coordinate 6,968 of DBVJ01000092.1, read as the reverse complement.
AGCATGCCCGCCATCATTCCGGCGAAGGCTTCGTGCTGAGCCTCCCGGTTCCTGAGGGCGCGCACCGGGACGAAGCGGTATGTCTTATCCTCCTCCGGAATATCCTTGTAAAGATTCTCCAAAAAGGGGCGGAACTGTCTCTCGTCATACACCATCGTGAAGTAGCGCTCGTCATCGATCGCAAACAGGTAGGTGTAGGCGCCGCTGTCGGGATGGATGCGCGGGAAGAGGATCCATTTTTCAAAAACTTCGCGTGTCGGAAAGCGGAGCTCTTCCGTAGCGGCTATGAGGATCTGGCCGTCGAAGGCGAAAATGATCCGGTCATCGCGTTCGGGCTGAAGGTTCTGCCATTCGATGTGGAAGCTCTTGGGTGCAATTTCGTGAAGCATCATGGTTACTCTTTTCCGTAGAATCAGACTGTTTCGGGGATGTTCTTCCGGATCTCCAATAAGGTGTACAGCCTCTTGTAGCCGAGACCGCGGTACATCCGAAGGGCGTGCGCCGCAAACTTCGGGTAAACGTTTAGTTCGAGGCGCCGGACGCCTTCGTCTCTCAGGATCGCCGCGACGCCTGAAAGGAGTCTCTTTGAGAGGCCCTGGCGCCGGAAAGCCGCCCTGGTGAAGACATTTTCCGTCGCGGCGGCGCCCTGTCCAAGCGGCCAGACCGTGACAAACGTCTTCTCTTCGATGGTGAAGACGCGCGCGCCCTGCCTTAAAATCCGGAAACGCATTTCGTCCTCGGAATCCGGAACGCCATAAGCCTCCCGGCTGCCTTCAATGTAGCGCTTCATGGCTTCGGGGTCCAGAAGATCAATCTCGGTAATCTTGGGATCCCTTTCGGATGCCAGGCTCTCTCCGAGCTCCCGTCCCATCCGGTAGACACGGTAGGCCTCCCGAAAGCCGAAACTTTCAAAAAATGCTCTGCTCTCCCGTGCGTCGGAACGCACCCAGTAGGTCAGCGCAACGGTCCTCTCCGGCTCTTTCGCCTGAAGCTTTTCACAGCGGGCGATGAGGGCTTTCATAAGCTTCTCCGCTGCCCAAACGGCTTCGGGATCCCCGAAGTCCACCGAAAAGTCCATGTGGACGTTATAAGCGGACAGCGCCGGATAATCTTTCCGCGCGCGGTACGTCTGACCTGCCTGGAGGAAACCGGCGCCCAGAAACGCGGCTTCCGAGGATGAGGCTTCCCCGGGGCGCTTCTTCGGGACCCGTACGACTGCCGTCCGGCTTTTCGGGATCACGTCCCCGTGAAAGCGAAGCAGCTCCGCCTTCTCCGGCGAAAGCGCTTCAAATAAGTTTATGTATTTGTCTTCAAAAGGAACCGTCTTCAGCATGCTGTTGTCATGCCTCTCAGAGCGCGAAGAACTTGTATCCCGCGATGCCGGCGATCGTGAGGACCACAAGTATCGCGATGAAGACCAGGATCCACACGACCCTTTTCAGGACGCGGGCGGTCTTCCCGATGTCTTTCTCCTTCTCTTCCGCAAAGTCTCTCATCCGTTCTTTAAGGATCACGCGGTATGAAGGCGCATAGGCCTCCCGGTATGTCCGGCTGTGGCGGATGGGCCGGAACTGCCCGTCTTTACAGGTCTCGAGGTAACGCCGGAAGGCTTCGTCGAATTCTTCTTCCGTGAAGTGGAACGGAAACTCCCCAAGGTGCGCGAGCGCCCAGTCGGCTTTTCTGAGAAAGCGCTGGGGCACGCCGGTCCTGACGCCGGCGGAGGCTACGAAATCTTCGTTGATCTTCTCGATCGGATAGTCCAGAAGGTCCACCGCCTGGAAGTTCAGGCGCACGTAGCCGTTTCCGATGTCTTCATAAAGCGAGCCTTCGAAGTCCTCTTCCTCTTCGATTCCGTCGAATTCCCCGCGGATGGCGGAAAGGCTTTCCTCCGAGTCCACATGAAGGTGCGCCGGGCCGAACTCATTCTGATAAATGAGTTTCAAAAGGTCCGCCGGCTCCATTTTCGGATAGCGCTCGGCGTGTGCGTGTAAAACGTTGCGGAATTCCCTGACTTCTCCCTTGGCCATACGGCCTCCTTTTATGCCGCTTTCTCAGCGGTCTTCTTTCGCGCCACGAGGACGGACAAAATGATCATCACCTGGGAGGGCAGATAGAACACCCAGGTCAGGTATGTGTTCAGCGCAAAGCGGTCCGGCGTCATGGAGAGCGTTCCGGCCTCCGTAAGCGCCCTGAGCCCGACCGTCACGTCGCAGCAGATGAAGAGGAGGAAGCCCGCCGCTAAGACCGCAAAGCGGAGGGCGTGCGCGGCTGTCAGCGCCGCATCCACCGTGTTCATCAAAAGCTCGACGAAATAGACCGCCGCGAGCGCGTTCAGGAGGCTCCAAAGGCCCGTCACATGCAGCACGATGAGCACCAGACCGCTCAGGATCACTCTTGCAAAGACCGAGAGCAGGATGCCGGCGAGCGGATGCTTCACGCCCGCGTCCTTCGAGGCGGCATGCCGGGCGGCAGAGATCCGGAGAAAATGGAAGATCTGCGCGCCCAGAAACACACCGACCGCGATCTCGTAACGGTCTGCCGTAATCGTGAGGAAGTAATCCGCAATCGCCGTACAGACATATGCAAGGAAGAGGAAAATGCACTCCCGGAGCCTTGCTCCTGTGGTCGCCCGATGAGCGGCCCGGATGCTCACGAAGACAAGGATCACCGCAGTCATCACGAGATCCGCGACGATCGACAGGTAGCTCACGCTGAAGTCCATGCTCTGATCCGCTTTTGTCACGATCAACACGTAGGCCAGCGCCTCTACCGTGAGCCATGACAGAAGCAGCGACCAGAATATGATGTTTTGTGTCTTCCGTCCGGTCATTCCTTGTAGGTCACTTTGTAGCTGAACTTCTTCTGGATCTTTGTGCCGGGCTCAAGTTTCAGCTTCCAGGTGACTTTGCCTTCTTCCGTGCCCGCTCCGGCGACTTCCGCGCCGCTGAGCTCGGTCGCTTCGACTTTGATGGTCTCTTTTGCGGAAACCGGCAGCTGGTCGATGAGAAGCAGATCGATCGCCCTGTTCTTCAGGTTCTGCACGGTCAGTTCATAGTTGTAATAGTTCTTCCGGCCGCTGCCCAGGAAGCCCTTCTCGGTCCTTCTGCCCGCGTCCTTTCTGGAAACACGGATGCTGTCGTCTGTTCCGAGCGAGATCGTCAGACCGTCCTCGGAGGCTTCCGGCGAGAGCCAGGTCGTGCCGGCAAAGGCACCGTTGTGGAAGACGCGGCAGTTGCCGTCCAGCGCGGGAAGCGTGCCGGTCTCGGTGATCTTCGCGGACAGCCAGACCGACGGAGAGACCTTCGGATAGGACTCGTAGATCTGCTCTGCGGGCAGCTCGGTCTCGGAGAGCAGGATCTCGCGGCGCTTTCCGGATTCGATATTTTCCGGCGCATTCAGCGCAAATTCGATGACGTTGCCGTTCTCGACCGCCTTGGCTTCCTCGGGCAGGTCGATCTTCATCATCGGCGCGGCCAGGCCATTGATGCCGCCGGCATAGGATGCTTCCGAATCTTCATCCATGACCACAGCATCTGCCATCGCCATGCTCATCTTCGCCTTTGCGTTCCGGAAGCTCGGACGCGGCGTCGGAAGGCCGAGGCGCTCCGGCACGAAGACCGGGCGGGACAGAGAAGAATTGGCCAGGCCGCTGGAGAAAATGAGCTTTGCGTCTTTCCAGTCTTCTTCCGTGTTCTGATTCACATTTGCGATCAGACTGACTTCCGCCTTGTCCTTTCCGTCTTCCACGCGGAGGGTATAATTCAGATTCCATCCGGCGGCCCAGTCGGTCATGGCCAGCTTCAGGGGGATCTCGCGGTCGGTTTCCGCGTCGATCAGGATCTCCGCGTAGCCGATCTGGCGGTCGCCGCTCTTGCCTTTTTCGATCTCGAGGAGCACTTCCTCGAGATGCTCGTTCACTTCCTGGACGCGCTTCTCCGCCTCGCGGATCTTTGCGCGGATCGCGGAAGCATTTTCATGGTAGAGCGCGGCGATGCCGGCGATCTCCTCGCGGCTCTTCAGGCCGTCGGTGTTCTTCATGAGCACCTCCAGCATGTTCTTCTCTTCTTTGAGCGCTTCGATCTCCGCATTCAGCTGTTCCAGCTCCTCGCGGGTCTTCTTCTCCTCTTCCTGAAGCGCTTCTTCGGGAAGCGCGTTGTACATGTCGGTGTTGTAGGATACCGCGGAAATGCGTACGCCTTTGTCCTCCACGGATGCTTCCATGGATTCGGGATGGATGGACGGAGACAGAGGCGCAACGAGGATCCTGTTCCGGCCGGCCTTCAGCGTGATCTTTGCGCATTTTTTGAGCCGGGCGCCGTCCTGATAGACCGTGATCCCTTCATTTTCCAGTTCGCGGACGACCAGGTCGCAGTCGCCCAGCGTCTTCAGAAACGCGTCGATTCCCTGAGGATACTTCGAATTGCTTTTCTTCTTGGCCATGTTTTTTTCTCCCTTCAGCTTCTTTGAGATTTCAAACAACTTGTCCAGCCGGTCTTCCGTGTCTTTGAAAAAATCAGGCATCGATTCCGTCTATCTCCTTTGTCAGTCTCGAGATCTCATCGATGATCTCTCCGATGTAGTCAATGGTTTCGTTGAGCGGTCCGTCGGTACGGATGTCCACGCCCGCAAGCGCGGCGAGCCCCGTCGGATCCAGTGTCGAACCCGCGTCGAGCACTTTTTTCCAGTCGTCGACCGCGGGCTGCCCTTCGCGCTCGATGCGCTTCGCGGCTGCTGTCGCGACCGTAAGGCCTGCGGAATAGGTGTAGGAATACAGGCCCATGTAATAATGCGGCTGGCGCATCCAGGTCAGTTCCGCGCCGTCGATGATCTTGACCGCATCGCCCCAGAAGAGCTCCAGATTCTTCCGGAAGATCTCAGACAGCTTCTCGGCGTTCACCGAGCCGCCCTCGTCGATGATCTTGTACACTTCGCGCTGATACCAGGCTTCCCTGAGATGCGTCACGAAGTTGTGGTAATAGGTGTTCGAGATCAGGCTCGAAAGCACCCAGCGGCGGAAGCGGGGATCCTGATCGGTCGTCTTCAGATAATCTGTGAAGAGCACCTCGTTCATGGTCGAAGGTGCTTCGACAAAGTAGCCGGAGACATCGGTGTCAAACAGGGACTGGGCGTTGTTCGCATGACGGAAATGTCCCGCGTGCCCGAGTTCGTGGGCGATCGTGAAGACGTCCGACATGCGGTCGTTCCAGCTTAAGAGAATGAAGGAGCCCTTGCCGTAGGGGCTTGCGCAGAAGCCTCCGGTCTCCTTCCCCTGGTTCTTCGCGAAGTCGATCCAGCGGTCGCGGAAGGCTTCGTCGATCATGGAAACATAGTCCTCGCCCAGGATCGAGAGGCCGTCGCGGACCAGTTTGTGCGCCTCTTCCGGCGTCACGCGCGGATCGAAATCCGGATCCAGCGGAAGCTTCAGGTCCGCAAATGTCATCTCGCTAAGACCGTACTTCTTCTGGATGAGCTTCGCATAACGACGCATGTGCGGCGCCAGCTTCTCCGTGATGACGTCGATCTGGCGGTCGTACATTTCCCGGGTCACCTTCTGGTCGAACAGAAGGTAGTCAAATACATTTTCAAAACCGCGGACCGTGGCTGCGACTTTCTCGGTCGTGACCTGCGCGTTGTAAGCCGCTGCCGTGGTGTTCTCATACTGGCGGAGCTTTCTCGTAAAGGCACGGAAGGCGGCGCGGCGCACGTCGGTGTCGCGCTCGTATTCGTAGTCGTCCTCGAACAGCGAGTAGCCCAGCGGATACTTTTTGCCTTTGACCGTGAAGGACGGGAACTTCATGTCCGCAAGCTTCGTCATTTCATAGATCTCATAAGGCGTTTCGAAACTCTGGCCGAAGGCCGCCAGGACCTTCTCGGTCTCGGGAGAGAGCTGGTGCGGTTTCTTCCGGAGCAGGTCTTTGAGATAGTTCTTGGAGCCTTTCGCAAGGCGGATGGCTTCCTGAATGACCTCGTCAGGCGCCATCAGGATCTCGCTGTCGATGAAGGCGAGTCTGCTGGAGATCTGCGCCATGGCGGAGCTTGTGCGGCTCGAGCGCTCCTGATTTCCGGTGTCGTAATAATCTACCGAGACCGCAAGCGAGGAATAATTGCCGACCAGGTCGGCCTTCTTGTAAAGCGCTTCCAGATGGGCAAGGCAGTCCACGATGGTCTGCGCGTCGGTGAGCTTTCCTTTGAACTGCTTCTCGATGTCTTCCGAAAGCTTCACGGAGGCGTCAAAATCCGCCTGCCAGTCTTCCAGTGTGGGATAAATGAGGGAAAGGTCCCATTTCAGTTCTTCCGGTACTTCGCTGCGTTTCTGCAATTCCATTTTGTCATCCTTTCTGTATCAGAATCTGTGTGCCATTCAGTCGTCTTTACCGAAGCCCCGTGGCGGTCGTCCACGCATAGCCTTTGTAGAAGGCCAGGACTTCTTCAAGGGATACGGGCCGGTACTCGTTGGCGTCCACGCCTACGTCGTAGCGGAACAGGCCTTTCGCGCGGTTTGCTTCGTTGTAGGCCCTGCTCTCATGCATGTGGCCGTGCAGGTGGATCCCGCCCTTCTTCCGTCTGGGCCAGTCCACCAACGCATAGTGGATCATCACGAAACGCCGGTCGGAAAAGTCCTCCATGAGGAAATCGTGCTGCGCCTCGAAGAGCGCGGGATCATAGTCGAGATCATGGTTCCCCCTTAGGAGGATCTTCCGCCCGTTGAGCCTCGCGATGAGTTCGTTCGCCTCGGGAAGACTCAGTTTGTGGCAAAGATCTCCGAGAATGTAGACCGTGTCGTCATCTCCGACCCTCTGATTGTAATTGTCGATGAGCGCCTCGTTCATTTCACGGACGTCTGCGAAGGGACGCTGTCTCTTCGCAATCACTTCCTCATGTCCGAGATGCAGATCCGACGTAAAAAAGATCATAAAACACCTTCTGAAAAAGCGGAAAATGTCTGACAGAAGTTCCTTCGGCCTCAG
>DBVJ01000040.1:5702-6259 GCA_002308115.1 Lachnospiraceae bacterium UBA1267 | reverse complement strand
TCCACCGCCCGCGGCGTTGAGAACGCGCTGGAATCTTCCTATAAGAACGATGTCTATCCGGTCATCACCGGCCAGGACTGCGACAAGGCGATCATGAAGAACCTTATCGAAGGCAAGCAGGCCATGTCCGTCTTCAAGGACACCCGTACGCTGGCCTCCAAGGTCGTCGAGATGGTCGACGCCCTCATGAAGGGCAAAGAGCCGCCGGTCAACGACACCAAGACCTATGACAACGGCAAGGGTATCGTTCCCAGCTTCCTCTGCGAGCCTGTGAGCTGCACGGCCGAGAACTACAAGACGATCCTGATCGACTCCGGCTACTACAAAGACGGCGAATGGAACTAAATTCCTGAAACCCCGGTCATCGGGCAAGGCGGACCCCTGCCTTGCCCGATGTACTGTTTATCCATCATCACAGTTTCCATTCGGAACGGAGGGGTTGTTTTGACTGACAATATTCTGGAAATGCGCGGGATCACGAAACAGTTTCCCGCAACACGCGCCCTTGACAACGTCAATTTCGTTGTCAAAAGAGGCAGCATACACGCACTCGTAGG
>DBVJ01000040.1:4586-5662 GCA_002308115.1 Lachnospiraceae bacterium UBA1267 | reverse complement strand
TATGGCACCTACGAGGGAGATATCATTTACGAAGGCGAAGTCTGCAAGTTCAACACCATCAAAGACAGTGAGAACAAAGGCATCGTCATTATCCACCAGGAGCTCGCGCTGATCCCTTACATGAGCATTGCCGAGAACATGTTCCTCGGAAATGAGAAGGGCCATAAGTTCGCGATCGACTGGCAGAAAACGCATGCGGAAGCGACGAAGTATCTGAAAATGGTTGGTCTTCACGAGTCTTCGAAGACCCTCATCAAGGATATCGGCGTGGGCAAACAGCAGCTGGTCGAGATCGCCAAGGCGCTCGCGAAGAACGCGCGCCTCATGATCCTGGACGAACCGACCTCGTCGCTGAACGAGGAAGATTCGAAAGCGCTTCTGGACATGCTGCTTGAATTCAAAAAGCAGGGAATGACCTCCATCATCATTTCCCATAAGATCAACGAAGTTTCCTACGTGGCGGACGATATCACGATCCTCCGCGACGGGAAAACGATAGAAACGCTCACAAAAGGTGTGGACGATATCAGTGAAGACCGCATCATCCGCGGCATGGTCGGACGCGAGATCGAAGACCGTTTCCCGAAGCGTTCCGGCGTTCAGATCGGTGACGTCTCGCTGGAAGTCGAGCACTGGAACGTTTACCATCCGATCTGGACGGAACGGAAGGTCGTTGACGACGTTTCATTCCATGTCAGATCAGGCGAGGTCGTTGGCTTCTCCGGCCTCATGGGCGCCGGACGCACAGAACTCGCCATGTCGATCTTCGGCCGCAGTTATGGAACAGGCATTTCAGGCACGATCAAGATCCACGGCAAGGAAGTCAAGCTTCATTCGCCGCGGCAGGCGATCGATGCCGGTCTTGCGTACGTGACCGAGGACCGCAAGGTCAACGGGCTGATCCTGTCGAATCCCATTTCCGTCAACACGACGCTGGCCAATCTGAAGGGCGTCACAAAGCATGGCGTGATCAACGGCGACAAGGAGCTGCAGGTCGCCAACGAATACAAAGAAAAGCTCCACACGAAGACGCCGTCCGTCACACTGGACGTGATCACGCTTTCAGGCGGCAACAT
>DBVJ01000040.1:251-4536 GCA_002308115.1 Lachnospiraceae bacterium UBA1267 | reverse complement strand
GGCATCGACGTCGGCGCGAAATATGAAATCTACTGCATCATCAACGATCTGGTGAAGGAAGGCAAATCCGTCATCATGATTTCTTCGGAACTGCCGGAAGTCCTGGGCATGAGCGACAGGATCTACGTGCTGAACGAAGGAAAGCTTGTTGGTGAATTTACGCGGGAAGAGGCCAGCCAGGAGAAGATCATGGCCCGGATCCTGTCGGTCGATACTGCAGAGAAGGAGAATAAGGAATCATGAGTAAGGCAAAAGTCCTGACATTTATTCAGAAATACACCATGATCATTGCTCTGGTGCTTGTGACGGCTTTCTTTGCCATCCGTACGGAAGGAAAGCTCCTTCTGCCCCAGAACATCACGAACATCATCGCACAGAACGCTTACGTGTTCATTCTGGCAACCGGTATGCTTTGCTGCATCCTGACGGGCGGCAACATCGACCTGTCGGTCGGTTCGGTCGTCTGCTTCGTCGGTACGATCGGCGCGGTTCTGATGCACAACGAGCTGAACATGTGGCTGGCTGTTCTGATCATGCTGGTCCTGGGTCTTCTGATCGGCGCCTGGCAGGCGTTCTGGATCGCCTACGTGAAGGTCCCGCCTTTCATCACGACGCTTTCGGGCATGCTGGTCTTCCGCGGCCTTTCCAACGTGGTGCTTGAAGGACAGACGATGTCCGTCACGAATGAAGCCTTCGTCCGTATCTTCGGCGGCGGCGCGAATTGCTATGTGCCGGACTTCATCGGCGGACAGGAATCCCCCGTCAACATCCTCTGCCTTGTCGTCGGCGGCATTGCTGCTGCTCTCTTCCTGTTCTTCACCATTCGCGGAAACATTTCCAAGAAAAGAAAGGGCCTGGAGTACGAGCCGCTCTACAAGATCCTCATCAAAGGCGTCGTCATCACCGCGGTCATCATTTTCTTCGCCATCCAGCTTTCCCAGTACAAGGGCATTCCGATGGCGCTGATCTGGGTCGCGCTCGTCATTGCGATCTACAGCTACATCACCTCGAAAACGACCATCGGCCGTCACCTGTACGCCGTCGGCGGAAATGAAGTCGCGACGCGTCTTTCAGGTATCAACACCAAGAAAGTCTACTTCTTCGCTTATGCGAACATGGGCCTTCTGGCGGGTCTTGCCGGCATTCTCACGATCGCCCGTCTGACCTCGGCCCAGCCGACCTACGGACAGAACTATGAAATGGACGCCATCGGCTCCTGCTTCATCGGCGGTGCTTCCGCCTACGGCGGCGTCGGTACCGTCCCGGGCGTCATCATCGGCGCGCTTCTCATGGGCGTCATCAACATCGGCATGAGTATCATGGGCGTCGACCAGAACTACCAGAAAGTGGTCAAGGGTCTCGTTCTTCTCGCAGCCGTTATTTTCGATGTTGTTTCCAAGAAGAAAAACCGCTAAAATACAGATAAAGGGCGGCCGGAGACGCGCCGTCCTTTATTTTCGCAGCGTGCCTCAGGGAGGAAGCGCATGAACAACAACGGAGCCCCGAATCCGCGGAACAGAGCCATCGCAATGGCCTCGCTCCGGGCGGTCGTGGCAGGATATCTTGTCTATCTCGGCGGCAAACTGATCTCCGATTATCTCAAAGGCGAGTCTGAAATCATTCCCTGGATGGTCTGGGTCTTTGGACCTCTCTTCATCGTCGCAGGCCTTGCTTTCGGCTTCTATACCTGGAAGCGCTACCAGAAGGAAAAGGCGGAATCGCAGGCGGAATCAGTCCAGGACACCCCCGCGGAGACGCTTCCGGAAACGACGGAAGAAACGCCCAAACAGCCGGAAAGCACGGAGGAAACTCCCAGGCTACCGGAAGAGACCGAAGAAGCCTCTGTCCCGGAAGACCCGAAGCCGTAAGTATGTCAAGTCACACGGCACTCATTACGGTGCCGATCCATGAAAGGACGACGCATTTTGAAACTGTTTATCGGAATTGATTTGGGAACTTCTGCAGTGAAGCTGCTTCTGGTGGATGAAAAGGGCTCGATCCTTAAGGAAACAAGCCGTGAGTACCCGCTCATTTTCCCGCACCCCGGCTGGAGCGAGCAAAGGCCGGAGGAATGGTGGGCGGCCGTCAAAGATGCTCTTCCGGAACTTCTTCAAGGTGTCGACACTTCTAAGATCGCGGGCATCGGAGCCGGCGGCCAGATGCACGGCCTCGTGATCCTCGACGAAAATGACGCCGTGATCCGCCCGGCGATCCTCTGGAACGACGGACGCACGCAGGAAGAAGTCGATTATCTCAATGAGGAGATCGGACGCAAGCGTCTCTCCGAACTCACCGCAAACATCGCCTTCGCAGGCTTTACGGCCCCGAAGATCCTCTGGATCAGGAAACACGAGCCCGAAAACTTCGCGCGCATCGCGAAGATCATGCTCCCGAAGGATTACATCAACTACTGTCTCACCGGCGTTCACAGCTCGGATTATTCCGATGCGAGCGGCATGCTGCTCCTCGACGTGGCACACAAATGCTGGTCTCAGGAAATGCTTGAGATCTGCGGTGTCACGGAAACACAGATGCCGGGGCTCTATGAAAGCTGGGAAGTGACCGGGAATCTGAAGCCCGAGGTCGCGAAAGAATTCGGTCTTCCTGAAGACGTGAAGGTCGTGGCAGGCGCAGGCGACAATGCCGCCGCGGCGGTCGGGACCGGCATCGTGGGCGAGGGCGGCTGTAACATTTCCCTCGGCACCAGCGGCACGCTTTTCATCTCTTCCGAACACTTCGGCGTGGACCCGAACAATGCGCTCCACGCTTTTGCGCACGCGGACGGCGGCTGGCATTTGATGGGCTGCATGCTTTCCGCGGGGAGCTGCAACAAGTGGTTCGTGGAAGAGATCCTTGGCGGAAATGATTTCCGCGCCGAGGAATCGGTCATCACCGACGAGGATCTGGGCCGGAATCACGTATTCTTCCTGCCCTATCTCATGGGCGAGCGGAGTCCGATCAATGACGTCAACGCCCGCGGGACTTTCACGGGGCTTACGATGGACAGCCGCCGGCAGGATCTGGTGCAGGCCGTTCTGGAAGGCGTGGCATTCGCGATCCGTGATTCTTTCGAGGTCGCCCGTTCCCTGGGACTGGACATTCCGAGAAGCCGTGTCTGCGGCGGCGGCAGCAAGTCTCCTCTCTGGCGGAAGATCTTCGCAAATGTGCTTGGCATCCCGCTTGACCGCGTGAAGACCGAGCAGGGTCCGGGCTACGGCGGAGCAATGCTCGCCATGGTAGGCTGCGGCCTCTATCCGAGTGTGAAGGATGCCGCGGAAGCTCTCGTGGAGCTTGGCGGAACGACCGAACCGGATCCTGAGATCACCGCCCGCTACGAAGCGCAGTATCGGAAATTCAGCCGGATCTACCCCGCGCTGAAAGCTGTTTTTCCGAATATTCAATAAAGGAGTGTGAAATGGTCATCTATTCTGTCTGCGATCCGGCGTTCAAAGCCTACGGAAAAGTCCTCGAAGGCTATGATACCGAAGAACTCCTCGAGGCCATGGAGGCTATCCCTCTCCCCGAGGAAGGCACCGCCTACAGGCCCGGCATCGAAAGCCTGGAAGCCTGCGCGGTTTTTGAAGAACTCCGCGACCGCGCCTACGGCGGTATGCCCGTCCAGCTCGGCATGTGCTGGGGGCATAACACCAGGCTCAACTGTCTCGAGTATCACCGTGACAGCGAGATCAATATCGGATCTGGCAACTTTATTCTCCTCCTCGCGAAGCAGGACGAGATCGAAGACGGTGTGCTGGACACGGAAAAAGTGAAAGCTTTCCGCGTCCCGAAAGGCCTTCCCGTGGAAGTCTATGCGACGACGCTTCATTACACGCCGTGCCACACCTGCCCGGAATGCGGCTTCCGTGTGGCGGTGGTCCTGCCGAAAGGCACCAATACCGCTAAACCGGCCTATGAGCCGAAGAATGAAGAAGATACCTGGATGACCGCACGGAACAAGTGGCTTCTTGCGCATCCGGATTCCAAAGAAGCGCGTAACGGCGCGCACATCGGCCTCAAAGGCCTGAACATCGATATCAAGGAGGATCTGTAACATGATGACCAACATTCCCGAGATCAAACTGGGTCTGATCGCCGTGAGCCGCGACTGCTTCCCGGTCGCGTTGTCCGAAAAGCGCCGCGGAGCCATCGCCGCCGCATACAAGGACATCTACGAGTGCCCGGTCACGGTGGAAAATGAGACCGACATGCTGAAGGCGGTCGAGGACGTGAAAAAGGCCGGCTGCAACGCGCTGGTCGTGTTCCTCGGAAACTTCGGTCCGGAAAC
>DBVJ01000040.1:0-151 GCA_002308115.1 Lachnospiraceae bacterium UBA1267 | reverse complement strand
CCTACAACCTCGGTATGCGCCATCTCGAAGGCTACATCCCCTCCTATCCTGTGGGAACAGCCGAAGACATTGCCCGTATGATCAAGGATTTCGCGGTCATCGCCCGCGTGATTATCGGTGTCCGCAACCTGAAGATCATTACCTTCGGCCC
>DBVJ01000020.1:1520-10932 GCA_002308115.1 Lachnospiraceae bacterium UBA1267 | reverse complement strand
AAAACGGCGCCCGGCCGGGAGGCGGGGCGCCATGAGTCAGCGGTATGCGGGGTCAAAGGATGACGCCGACGTCGCCGGCGATTTCGATCTCGGTGCCGTAGGGCTTTGAAAGTTCTGCGAGGTACTCGAGGGTCTCTACATCGTGCGAGAGATACGGAAGGCCTTTCTGGGAGCGGGGTTTCTCCTGACCCAGAAGGATCGGATAGAGCCGGACTTCCGAGACTTCATTGTCCATGAAAGTGACGGAGGGCATTACCGCGCGCCAGATGTTTTTGAGTGTGCCGTAGCCGACCGTGCCGTTCTTCGAACGCTCGTCCATGTAAGAACCGACGCGGGTGTCCAGCGGCATTTTCTTGTTGATGAAGGCGTCGTAGGGCTGCTTCGCGACAGTCTCGGTTTCGAACAGGAAGTTGCCGATCGAGTAAAAAATGATGCCGCCGTGGTATTTTTCAATGCCTTGCAGTTCATGCGGGCCGTGCCCCATGAAGACCTGCGCGCCGGCGTCGATGCACTCACGGGCAAATGTCTCGGTGAAGCGCGCGGGAAGCGTGGTGTCGCCGTCCCGGAAGGTGTGGCAGTGATAGCTGAGGATCACGATGTCCGCCTGTTTGCGGGCCTCGCGGATCTCACTAAGGATACGGGCTTCATCTTCTTTGTTCGGAAGCGTCTCGACATAGTTCTCGGTATCCAGAACGAACAGGCCTTCGCTGCCGAAAGGCAGCACGCCTTCCGGATAAGGCGGCGTGTAGCCGTTCTTGATCGAATAGGCTTTCTGGTCGTTCACATGGGTGACTTTGGAAAGCTCCTCGGCCATCCGGTAATGCTCCGGATCCACGTGGAAGCGCACGACTTTACGCATCGGATTGAGCCCGGGACGTCCCAAAAGCAAGTCGGACTGGCCGCCTGCGCGGTCTTCCTGGCTCAAAGACGCTGAAACGCCGATCAGCGCGACGCGTGCACTCCGGGTCTCCAGATACGCCGCCTGAGAGGCTTCGCCGAGGTTCTTTCCGCTGCCCGCGAAGACCATGTTCCGTTCCTTAAGGTGACGGATCGTGCCCAGAACGCCTCCTGTTCCGTAGTCGCCGGTATGATTGTTCGCCGTGTTGAAAAGGTTGAAGCCCATCCGTAAGACGTCGTCCAGCATGACCGGATCGGTCATGGCCCAGGTTCCGCCCGACACGGCAGCCGGGAATCCTTCCTCGTTGTGGAAGGTCATTTCCAGATTCACGAAGCGAATGTCGTGCTGAAGAATGAGTTCTCTCATCTCTTCCAGACCTTCGTAACCGTCCTCTGCGATGCGCCTGGTCATAAACAGGTCGCCCGCGCCGATCAGTTTCACTTGTTCAGCCATTCTTACGCTCCTTGTCAGCAGCCCGGCAGCATGCGGAAGACTTTCCTTCCATACGTCCGAGCTTAATCATTCTGCCCTAAAGGATAATGATTCCGCCAAGAAAAATCAAGAGTGCTCCGAAGAATCCGTGATTGTACTTTCCGGATCTTCGCTATATAATAGCGAAATAGGTTTTCCGGACAGATTCCGGGACTCTGATCTCTCACTTAAGGTCCTGCCGGGGCAAAACATGTCCAAGAAGAAACACAGCAAAAAGAAGAATCAGAAGAAGAAAGCTTCCGTACCGGCTTCCCNNCGAAGTCACCATTCCGGAAGAGAAACCTGTCCAGACCGTGGCAACGGTCCCGGAAAAAAGTTCTCCTTTCCGGCCGGTTCTGAAAGTATCTTTACTGGTCCTTTCCGCGCTTCTTCTTATCGGCGCCGGCATTCTGATCCTTCGTATGCTGCCCTTCTCAAGGGCTTATTCCTTAGTGGTTTCCACCCCTTCCCTGTCTTTACGTGTGGGTGAAAAAGCCCGTATCTCTTACCATTTCCGGCAGGCGTCAGATATTCCTCTTTTGCTGAAACTGCAGGAAAGCAGGAAGCAGGAACTCTTCTTCGAGAGTTCGGACCCGGCGGTTGCCGCAGTCGATGAAGAAGGTTTTCTGACGGTAAACGGCCCGGGCGCCGCAGAAATCTATGTCCATGCTGCGGACATGTGCGAGACCGTCCATGTGGATGCTCAAGAAAAGTGCACGGCCCTTTCCTTCCCGGAAGAGATCTATGAGATGAATGCCGGTGAGACGCTCACGCTTCAGGCTCAAAAAGCGCCGCAGGATGGCGTCCTTTACGAAGACATCGTTTACTCCGTGTCGGATCCATATGTTCTTTCCGTCGATGCGCGTGGTGGGCTTCGCGCAAATCATCCCGGGACCGCAACGGTCCGGGCGGAGGCGGAAGGACTCATCGCGGAAGCGCTCGTTCAGGTCGCGCTTCCGATGACATGGATCTCTTTCCCGCGGGAACTCAGCCTCTCTCCCGTCGTTCTGGAGCGCGGCGAGGCGCTGTCCGTACCGGTCCGTTTCTTCCCCGTAAACACCACGGACAGCCTTGAAGTGACTTACACGCTCTCCGATCCCGAAGCCGGAAGCATTACTCCGGAAGGCGTCTTCACCGCGCAAAAGACCGGAAAATACACCCTCGAAGCGGAGTCCAACGGGCTCCGCGACCAGATCGAGCTGGAGATCCTGGCTTCGCTAAAGGGCATCACGCTCAACACCCGCGAAAAGACGCTTTTGTACCGGCAGACAGACCAGCTCTCCTATACGCTCATCCCCGAAGACACCACGGACGAACTCGATGTGCAATGGCTTTCGGACAACCCCGGCGTGGCTACGGTCAGCGCGTCCGGTCTGGTCACCGCCGTGGGACCGGGAACCACGACCATCCGTGTTCGTGTGAACGGTTTTGAAGAACAATGCGTCTATCACGTGCACGTACCGGTCACCGGCGTCACCATTTCCGCCGGAAAACTCACATTGAGAAAGGGACAGAACGCCCAGCTCGGGGCTTCGGTCTATCCTTCTTTCGCAACGGAAGATCACAGCATCTCCTGGCGGAGCGACAATCCTTCGATTGCTTCCGTCAACGCCAACGGCTTCGTACAGGCTTTGAACGCGGGGACCACAAGGATCTATGCGGTTCACGGCGCTTTTTCGGCTTCCTGTCTTGTCACGGTCTATGTGCCTGTCCCCCGGAGCGAGATCGCCAACCGGATCATCAACTTCGGGAAGCAATACCTGGGCACCCGCTACGTGTACGGCGGCGAAAGCCTGACCGGCGGCATCGACTGTTCTTCTTTGGTGCAGAAATGCTTTGCCACGCAGGGGATCGGTCTCCCCAGAAACTCCATGGCGCAGTCGACCTGCGGTTCGGCGCTTCCCATGGATCCCTCCGCCTGGCTTCCCGGCGATCTCCTCTTCTATTCACCCAAAGGTTACGTCAGCCATGTCGCCATTTACATCGGAAACGGCCAGATCCTCCAGTCTTCCGAAAGCATGGGCGGCGTCTGCATCACGTCGTATAATTACAATGGCTTTACACCCTCCAGAGCGAGAAGGATCTTCTGAGTTTAGGGGCGCCCGGCTTTTCAATTTTGAAAAGATTTGATATAGTTCTTGCTAAGAAACCATTTCATCCAGCCATGTAAATAGAGGTTTATGTATCAGTTCCACCGTGCATTCTTTGCTTTCATGCGCTTCCTGGTCCGCTTCTGGTTTGCGTTGACCGGGCGCTACAGCTGTCCGAAATACACTCCCCGCTCCAAGACCAGCCTGATCCTCACAAATCACAATACCAACTGGGATTTCTTCTACTTCGGTGCGCCGTTCCGGGGACACATGTATTTCGTGGCCAGCGAGCACATTTTCCGGCTGGGCTTTGTGAGCAGGCTGATCCGTTTCCTCGCCGACCCGATCGCAAGAAAGAAAGGCGCCTCCTCTCAGGAAACGATCGACGAGATCAAAAGAAGGCTCGCCAAAGGGCAGAACGTCTGCATGATGGCGGAAGGAAACCGTTCCTTCACCGGCGAAACCGGTTTCATCTCTCCCGCGACCGCGCGGCTCGCAAAGGAATGCGGCGCCGGGCTGATCACCTTCAAGATCCACGGCGGCTATTTCGTGAATCCCCGCTGGTCGAAGGAGACACGGAAGGGAAAGGTCTGGGGAGAGCTTTCCGGCCAGTACACCGCGGAAGAACTTTCGGCGATGACGGATGATGAAGTAGAAGCACTGATCGAGCGGGATCTTTTCGTGGACGCATTTGCGGATCAGCGCGAAAAGCAGTATACTTACAAGGCAAAGGCGCCGGCGGAAACTCTCGAGACCGCACTCTTCGCTTGTCCGGACTGTCGGGCTTTCGCTTCATTAAGAAGCCGGGGCGACCGTCTTCGCTGCCTCTCCTGCGGAAGCGAACACGTGTTGAACCGGAAAGGCTTCTTTGAAAGGCCGGACGGCCAGGCCCCTGCATTCGAAACCATTCTCGAATGGAGCGAATGGCAGAAAGCGCATCTGAAATCGCATGTCCAGAAGATGAAAGACACACAGGATCCCTCTCCGGTCCGCACAGACGACGGGGCGAAGCTTTACAGGATCCATCCTCTGGAAGGCAAGGTCCTGACCGCTGAAGGCACCGTGAAACTCTTCACGGACCGTCTGGAGGTGGGAGGCGGCGAAGCACCTCAGGGAAAACCGGTCTCGGAGCTTCAGAAAGACCTGCTCACGATCGAACTTTCCTCCATGAAGAGCATGGCGGTGATCCTCGTGAACACCATCCTTTTCACGGCCGGCGACGAATACTACGAATTGAGACTTCCTCCGCGCGCAAGCGCGCTGCAGTACCTGATCGCTTATTACGATCTCAAAGGCAAAGAATACAAGAGGTAACCCATGGATTATTCTGCAGCAAATGTAGAGTTATGGAACTCGATCATCCAGTTCGCCATCATCGCGGCGGCGCTTCTGGTGGCGCATTTTCTCCGGAGGGTCATTCCCTTCATCCGCAAGAGCCTGATGCCCGCCGCGGTCATCGCGGGCTTCCTTCTTCTGATCCTCAAGGCGACGGGCGTTCTGAAGCTGGACGCTTCCTTCCTGGAATATCTGACCTACCACGGCATCGCGATCGGTTTCATCGCCATGTCCCTGAAAGTGCCGGAACGGACTGAGGCATACAAAGGAAATATGACCGGCCTGAAGAGCGGCGCGGTCATCGTGGGCACCTATATGGTCCAGGGCATCATCGGTCTCGGGCTGACGCTGATCCTCGCCAAGACCTTCATGCCCGGCCTCTTCCCCGCCAGCGGCATCCTGCTTCCGATGGGTTACGGACAGGGGCCGGGACAGGCCAACAACATCGGTTCGTCCTTTGAAGCGCTGGGCTTTACGGGCGGCCGTTCCTTCGGTCTGGCCATTGCGGCTGCCGGTTACCTCTGCGCCTGCACGGTCGGTGTCATTTACATCAACTACATCGTGAAATCGGGCAAGTTCAAGAAGGCGAAAGGTGAGGACGTCAAGCGTGAAGAAGTGACCGTTTCCACCTTCCAGTCAAAGGATGAGGCGCCGATCTCCGAATCCATCGATCGTTTCTCGATCCAGGTCGCGCTGGTGATCCTGGTCTATCTGGCCACCTTCCTTCTGACAAAAGGCATCTGTGCGCTTCTCGGCGCGGTGGCGCCCGGACTCCTTGGTACGGTGGAATCGCTTCTCTGGGGCTTCAACTTCATCATCGGCGCGGCGCTTGCCATTCTGGTCCGCTTCATTTTCGCAAAGCTCCGGAAAAATAAGGTCATGACGACCCAGTATCAGAACAATTATCTTCTGAGCCGCATCTCCGGACTGGCATTTGACCTGATGATCACAGCCGGCATCGCTTCCATCGACTTCGGCGATCTGTCCGGCCTCTGGATCCCGTTCATCCTTTTGGTCGTTCTCGGCGCGGTCTTCACATTCATCCATCTCCGTTACGTCTGCAAAAAGGTATACGGCGACTATTACTACGAAGGACTGGTCTCCATGTACGGCATGATGACCGGCACCATCAGCTCCGGCGTGCTTCTTCTTCGGGAGATCGATCCGGACCTGAAGACTCCGGCCGCGAACAATCTGGTGCTCGGTTCGAGTTTCGGCATCCTCCTGGGCGCGCCGCTTCTGGTGCTGATCAGCCTGGCTTCGCGCTCCTACACGATGGCGCTGATCTCTTTGGGCCTTCTGGCTGTATATTATGTGCTGATGCTTCTTCTCATCCATCTGAGGAGACGGAAGAAAACCGAGACAGAGAAGAAGGGGTGACTCAGGTCACCTCTTTTTTCAACGGAGGATCTTATGAAAACCATTTTATCCTGTCAGTTCAAACTGGAATGCAACCGTTTCCTTGGCCTTGTCACAACCCGCGAAGACTTTGAAAAGCGTGAATTTGTCTTCGGTGAGGAAAACGTCCGGGCATACTTCAAGGAAGCGAAAATGGAACTACCGGCTTTCTTCGACGTGATCGATCCGCTTCCGGATTATGAGATCCGCCCGCTCTTCGCCCTCAACGCCCAGCCCGGACCGCCGGTCGCGAAGGACGTGTACGACCTTGCGGAAGGCACGATGCTTCAGGCCATCCGTGACCTCAAAGCCCAGGCACAGGCAGAGGGAAAAGATCCTGCCTCTGTCCCTTCGGCCCTGCTTCTTGCGCTTCACGGTGCGATGGTCGCGGAAGAACACGAAGACGCGGAGGGCGATTTTCTGGAGTCCATGCGGAATGCCGTCGATCCGGACTGCCCGATCTTCGTAACCTTGGACCTCCACGTCAATATGACAAAAAAGAAAGCAGCCCAGGCGACTGCTCTCTTCCCGCTTGAATTCTATCCACACACGGATTTCTATGAAAATGCGCTGAAGGCTGCCCGTTGTCTCATTGACACGCTGGAAGGCCGCGTCGTTCCGGCGATGGCCATCCACGAGCTCCCCATGCTCTTCCCGACGCTTCCGACAGGACACGAGAGTTTCCTGCCCTTCCGCGAGGAGATCGGCGCGCTGAACCAGGAGCCCGGCATCCTGCACGCCCGCTTCACGCACGGCTTCTTCGCGGCGGACGTCCGTGAAGGCTTTGGAACCACGCTTGTCATTACGGATAATGATCTTCCTCGTGCCCAAAGGCTTGCCGACGATCTGGCCGAAAGGATCTACGCGAAGCGGCGCAGTTTCTACCGCGACTGCTTCACTCCGGATGAAGCGCTCCGTGAGGCCAGACGGCTTCTGGACTCCGGCGTTCATCCGCCCATTGTACTTGCGGACGTGAACGACAACCCTGGCTCCGGCTCCACCCAGGACAATCCGGAACTCCTCCGGGCCATGATCGATGCGGACCTGCCCGCCATGTTCTCCACGCTCTTCGACCCGGAGTCGGTCGAGCGTGCCTATGAAACGGGTCTCGGAAATGAAGTGGAACTGGACCTCGGCGGCAAGCTCCGGCCGGACGTCACCGGCGGTCCCGTGCGGGCAAAGGCCAGAGTGCTTCAATACTCGGGCGGCAATTACCGGAACGAAGGCACTTTCCTGCACGGTGTGCTGCACCGGCTTGGGAAAGCCGCGCTTGTGGAAGTCGGCAACGTCAAGATCATCCTCTGCTCGATACGGGTGCAGCCCGCGGACCGTGCGGCTCTTCATCTCTTCGGCCTTGAGCCTGAGACCTGTCCGGTCGTTGCGGTAAAATCCGCCGTTCACTACCGTGCGTCCTACGAACCCGTGGCCGGGCGCATTCTCGAAGTGTCCACAAAGAGTCTCGGCCCGATCGATCCCAGAGCACTACATTACGAGCACGCCCCGAAAGATGCCTACCCTCTTCAGGGCCTGGACCTTTGACCCTGAAAGCCTTCAGGTCCCTTTACCCGTCCTTCTCGCCCATTTTCTCACGTAGGTCGTGAAGGCTCTTGTCGTGCTGCGCCTGTGTGAGTGCGCCGTTCTCGAGAAACTGCTCAAGAAGCGCTTTCTGTTTCAGAAACAAGGCATGGTTTTTGGCCTCGTGAGACAGAATGATCTTCCCGGGCATACAGCCGGTCAGCGCTCCGTCCTTCAGCACGCATTCACCACCCACAAAGACCATATCGATGCCGCCTGCGACCCGTGAAGGATCTTCATAGGTCGCGGTATCTTTTAAACGCTCTTCGTCAAACAGCACCAGATCGGCATCATAGCCCTCCTGTATCCGGCCTTTTCCCTTGAGATGATAGATCTCCGCCGGAAGCGCGCTGATCTTCCGGATGAGTTGTTCCAGCGTCATCAGATGGCGCTGTCTCACGAACAAGTCGATGGCATGCACCATACTGCCCCAGCCGCGGGGATGACATTTGCCATCCATGGAATATACCAGACCGTCCGTACCGACCACACAATACGGGAGCCGGAAAATTTGTTCAATATCTTCCTCTCCGATGCAGTGGTAACAGGATGAGACCTGGAAATTGTTGTCTAATATCAAATCAAAGAAGGTGTCGAACGGATCCTTACCGATCTTCTCGGCGTAGGATAAAATGGACAATCCTTCGGCCTCCGGTGTGTTGGGCGCCAGCGAGACCGTAATATTTGCAAAGCCGCCGCAGTTCAGATAACAGTTCTCATAATCGCTCGCCGGGTCTTCCATCTCGCGTCTGATCTCCGCTCTTTTGGCCGGATCCCTGAGAAGCGCCGCCACGTGGGCATAGCCTTCCGCAAAATGCCATGGCGGCATGGAAGCGTGGAGGATCGTCATGGAAGCATCATAGGGGTACTGGTCGACCGTGACCGTGAGTCCTTCCGCCTGCGCTTTCTCGATTTCCGCGATGGCGAGTTTTGCCGTGCCCCAGTTCCGCCGGCCCATGGCCTTGAAATGGGAAATGTTCACCGCGACGCCCGCTCTCCGGCCGATCTCTATGGCCTCCCTGACCGAAGCGACGAGGTCAAAGGACTCGTTTCGCATGTGGGTGGTGTAAATGCCTCCGTAGGGCGCCATGGCTTTTGCAATCTCCACCACGTCGTCCGTGTCCGTATAGGTGCCGGGCACGTAGGCCAGACCGCTCGACATGCCGAGTGCGCCGTGCTCCATGGCGTCGACGAGGAGTTCCTGCATGCGGCGGTTCTCCTCCGCGGTCGGCTTCCGGTCCGTGAGGCCCATGACAGCCATGCGGATCGTATTGAATCCGATGAAAAGACCGGCATTCAACGCCTTCGGAACCTGCTCTGCCCAGTCCAGATACTTCGACCAGAGATCCCAGTTTTTGAGTTCTTCCGGGACCGGTTTCATGTATACCGAAAGGGACGCCCGCTTGGCAGAGATCGTCTCTTTAGAGATCGGCGCGTTGGAATTCCCGCATTGCCCGCAGAGCTGGGTCGTAATTCCCTGGTTAAGCTTGCATAAATCCCCGAAATCGCGCCCGAAGGCCATGTCCCCGTGTGAATGGGCGTCAATGAATCCAGGGGCTAAAACACGCCTTTTCGCGTCAATGACGAGCTCTGCCGTTTCTGGGAGATCCTGAAGGACGATCTTTCCGCGGTCAATGCCGACGTC
>DBVJ01000020.1:0-1473 GCA_002308115.1 Lachnospiraceae bacterium UBA1267 | reverse complement strand
TCCGTTCTCCTTCCCGATATCGCATATGGCGGACGGTTACTCGTTCTCCGCCTGAAGATACACTTTGCAGGCGGTCATTCGTCTTCCGCTTCGATATAGACTTTCCGCACTCTCTTCGTGAGAAGTGAAGATGCTTCGCAGTTGATGCTGCCGGTGAGCGCCGCGATCTCTTCAAGGGACATGCCGCCTCGGCCGTAGAGGATTGCGACGTCGCCCCGCTTCACGTCGGCGTCCGTGACGTCGAACATCGTGAGGTCCATGCAGACCCGGCCGATCTGGGGACATTTTGCACCGTTGATCACCGCGAAGGCGCCTTTATTCGAGAGGTTCCTCGGATAAGCGTCTGCATAGCCCGCAGAGACGACCGCGATCTTCGTCGGACGTTTCGTTTCAAATGTGCATCCGTAGCTCACGTGGGCCCCCGCCGGAAGTTCTTTGACCTGCGCGACGCGTGCTTTCAGCGAAAGGGCCTGCCGTAAGGGTCCGTCAGACCGGAACTTGTCGTCCGGATAAAAACCATACAGCATGACGCCCGCGCGCACCATGTCGAAATAGGTCTCCGGGTGAAATAGCACGCAGGCAGAGTTCGACGCATGCACCGTGACGCCTTCGAAGTCAAAGCCTGCCTCGCGGAGTTTTTGAAGAACTGCCTTGAAATTCCGAAGCTGCCAGGCTGTGAAATCATCTTTTCCGGGAACGTCCGCTGCGGCATAGTGTGTAAAGATTCCGGTGATGCGAAGGTGCGGAAGCCCCGCGATCCTAAGAACCGCCTCCGCCGCCTCTTCGGGACTTTCCTGAGCGAAAAGCCCTGTCCGGGACATGCCTGTGTCGATCTTGATGTGAACGCTTAGCGTCTTCCCGGCCTCCAAAAGCGCCTCTTCCAGTTCAAGCGCATAGGCTTCATCCAGGATGCTCTGGGTCAGTCCGTGATCCGAAATCTCCCCCGCAAATTCCGCCGGCGTCCAGCCGAGCACCAGTACGGGCGCCTTGATCCCGGCATCCCTGAGCTCGATCCCCTCTGAAAGCGCCGCCACCGCGAAGGCGTCGCAGCCGTGCGCTTCCAGCGTCCGGGCGCAGCGAACTGCACCGTGCCCGTGCGCATCGCCTTTCAGAACCGCACAGACCTTCCGCCCGCTCATTTTCTTCGCGACAGAAAGGTTGTGGACCATGGCGCCGAGGTCGATCTCCGCCCAGGCCCGCATGGTCTCTCCGTTCATTGTCCTTCGCTCATGATCAGGCATTTCGTTCCTCCATTCAGATGGAAGCCTCTCAAGATGTATTTATTGTACTATAACAAATTTCTTTCAGCAATAAGAGCACATATTGTCGGATCATGATCCGTTTCTTTGCTGATTGTGGAAAACTCAGTGTCCGAAAGATGGGTCAAAAAGGTACTATAGAAGTAAGGGGGTCCGGATTGACCAGCTCCGTCCGTAGCGGTATACTGCGATCATGAAGCGGCGGGTATAGAAG
>DBVJ01000044.1:4853-5039 GCA_002308115.1 Lachnospiraceae bacterium UBA1267 | reverse complement strand
CGGTATCCTCTGCGTCCCTTCTGAAGCTCTACGGTCGCCAGATGGGCCTTTTCCGCAAACTCCGGATCTTCCTTGGACTTCTTCGAAGCCTCCGGATAGATGACTTCCAGCTCGGAAATCGTAAAAGGGGCTTTTTCGGGATACGCACCTTCATAATCCGCGTCAAAATAAGGCAGCTCCGGATGC
>DBVJ01000044.1:0-4802 GCA_002308115.1 Lachnospiraceae bacterium UBA1267 | reverse complement strand
CCGATGCATTCATTGCCCATATAGGCCAGGATACGCTTCACGGATTCTCCGATGATCGCAGACCTCAAATGCCCGACGTGAAGCGGTTTTGCGACGTTCGGTCCGCCGTAATCGACAACGATCGTCCGCGCTTCTCCGGTTTCGGCGCCAAAACGCTCTGAACAGGCCATCTGAGCCACAAAACGGGCCAAAAACGGGGCTGAAAGGTCCAGATTGATAAATCCCGGGGCCACGGCCTCCGCCTTCGAAAAAGCCTCATTTTCAGCGAGATACGGCAGCACTGCCTGCGCGATCATGATCGGCGCCTTATGATACTCCTTCGCCGCGGAAAGCGCGCCGTTTATCTGATACTCGCAGAGATCCGGGCGGTTCGACACCTGCACGGCGCCGTACTTCGGATCGAAGCCGGCTTTTTCGAACGCGTTCTGTGCGATTTGATTCAATTCCAGTAAAAGATTCATGTTTCACCTGCCTTCAGGTCAGAACTACATAAATTTACGCTTCCAGATGGTCGGGTTGAACAACGCAAGCATCGGCAAGAGTTCAAGCCGCCCCGCGATCATGTCAAAAATCAGAACAAGTTTCGTCAGCACATTGAAGCTGCCGTAATTCAGAAGCGGACTGACGATGGAAAGGCCGGGGCCGATGTTGTTGTAGGTTGCAAGAACCGCGGAATACGCCGTCTCAAAATCTTTGGAGGCCGGATCCAGGGATACGAGGAAGACCGACAGAATCAGGATCACGAGATAGATGACCACATAACTGTTCAGAGACCGGAGAACCGTCTTCTCCACCACTTTGCCTTCAAACTTGATCGGTTTTACCGCATTCGGATGGATCAGATAATGCAGTTCGCTCTTCGCTTCTTTCAGAAGCAGCACGATCCTGGCCACTTTCACGCCGCCGCCCGTGGAGCCGGCGGATGCGCCGAATACCATGAGAAGCAGGATGATCCATCTGCAGACGATCGGCCAATGGCTGAAGTCTGCCGTGGAGAAGCCGGTGGTGGTCTGAATGGAAGCCGCCGTAAACGCGCTGTCTCTCAGGCTCAGGAAGAATCCTTTTGTACCTCCGATCTCCTTTGAATAGATGGAAATGAAGGTAACGATGGTCATGATGACCGCAGCTGTGAGGAAGATCGACAGATAGGCCCTCAGCTCCTCGGATCTCAGCGCGTCTTTCCATTTACGTTTCAGGATCAGATAGTAAATGTTGAAGTTGACGCCGAAGACCAGCATCCAGAAGATCGCAAGCACGATGGACACGTTGTTGTAGGATGCCATGCCGTCGTTCCGCACACAGAATCCGCCGGTCCCGGCCGTGCCGAACGCGATGCAGACCGCGTCGAAGAAGTTCATGCCGGAGATCAGGTAGGTGATGATCATGATCACGGTCAGCACCGTGTAGATCCCGTACAGGACGATGGCTGTCTCTCTGACCCTCGGAACCAGCTTGGAAACCTGCGGGCCGGGGGATTCCGCCTTCATGATGACCATGTGGTTTCCGCCTCCGGAGAACGGAAGTATCGCAAGAAGGAGCACCAGAACGCCCATGCCGCCCAGCCAGTGGGTGAAACTGCGCCAGAAGAGCATGCCCTTGGGCATAGCCTCTATATCCGTAAGTATCGTCGAACCTGTAGTAGTAAAACCGGAGGCGGTCTCAAAGAAGGCGTCGAAGAAATTGGGTATTGAACCCGATATAACGAAAGGAAGGCCGCCGAGTGCCGACATAGCTATCCACGCCGCGGCAACTATGAAGAAGCCGTCGCGCATGCGNNAGAACGCCCATGCCGCCCAGCCAGTGTGAAAAGCTTCTCCAGAACAAGAGGCCTCTTCCCAGAGATTCCACGTCGGAAAGCACCGACGCGCCGGTCGTCGTAAAGCCGGAAACGATCTCAAAGAGCGCATCCATATAATGCGGTATCCTCCCGGAAAGTAAGAACGGAAGCGCTCCTACGACAGACATCAGGATCCAGGAAAGCGCCGTGCCGGCATAGCCTTCACGGGCGTAGAAATTCCCTTTGCGGTTTTTCTTTCTGGAAAGAAAGACGCCGGCGGTTCCGGAAACGACTGCGCAGATCAGGAACCAGTACCAGGTGTTTTCCCCGTAGATCATGGCAACGATCCCCGGGATCAGCATGGCGACGGCTTCAATTTTCAGCACCCATCCGATCAGATAGGCGACGATCCTGAGATTCATTTATGCCTCCGCGGCAATGTCGGAGAGCGAGCGGATCTGGTTGTCCGCCCGTGTGACGATGACAATGTGGTCGCCCTTTCGGATCACGTCGGAACCGGAAGGCGCAAGGAATTCACCGTTCCGGATGATCGCGCCGATGACGAGGTTCGGCTTTTTTCGAAGATCCTTGAGCATCACATCCGTGAGCCAGGAATCTTCCAGCACTTCATACTCCTGCGCTTCCGCTCTTCCGTCGGCAAGTTTATAAAGCGACGTGATGGAGGAGTCTCTGGACTCTTCCACCGCACGGACAAAACGGACGACCTCGTTGGCCGTGATCATTTTCGGTGCAATGAGAGAGCCGATATCCAACGAATCCGGAATGTCTTCCGGTTCCAGATGGTTCACCTTGGTGATCATTCTCGTCCCGTAGTTCTCGCGGGCGATCATGCTCATCATGACATTCTGCTCGTCGATGCCGGTCACGGTCACCATGACGTCCGCGCCCTCAATGTTTTCCTCTCTGAGGAGCCCCTGATCCGTGCCGCTTCCGTTGATGAAGGTCACGTCCTGATAGCGTTCTGACAGCGCGGTGCAGCGCTCTTCCCGGATATCGAACACCTTGAAGTTCATGGGATTCTTCATCCGGTCACGCTCTTCCAGGATATAGTTCGTGATACGGCCTGCGCCGATCACGAACACCGAGCGGTGCGGCCTGAGGTTCGGGTCGCATTTCTTCAGGAATTTCATAGCCTCATCGGCATGTGCGATGAAGGAAATGAGATCGCCGGGGCGCATCTCGTCGTCGCCGGAAGGGATGATGATCTCCTGGCCTCTTTCGATCATGACGATGACCACGCTTCCGATGAACTTTTTATGAAGATCGCGAAGCGCAACGCCGACCAGCGGAGATTCTTTATTCAGACGTACAGTGACCATCTCCGCCTTGCCGTTCGAGAACGATTCGATCTGTGTGGCAGAAGGAAAATGCAAGAGGCGGACCACTTCGTGCGCGGTCAGTTTCTCGGGGCTGATGACCAGGGAAATGCCCAGTTCCTTCTGAAGGTAATCGATCTCATTCTCATACTCAACGTTGCGGATCCTGCAGATGGTCATGCAGTCTCCCGCCTTTCGGGCAAAGAGACAGATCAGCATGTTCAGTTCGTCTGACTCGGTGCAGGCGATCAGAAGGTCGGCTTTGTCCACACCGGCTTCCTTCTGAACGTTCAGAATGGCTCCGTTGCCATAGACGCCGATCACGTCCAGCGACATTGCAAGGTCGCGGACCCTCTTCTCGTCACGGTCCACGATCGTGATGTCGTGTCCCTCGTTGTTCAGTTCTTCCGCCAGCGCGGCGCCTGTTTTGCCGCACCCGATAATGATAATGTTCATTGGCCTTTAAAAAACCGCGCACCCCCCTTGGTCCTGAGACCATCAGGGAGTGCACGGAAACACAGCATGAATTAGTGATTGATCTGTTTCGCGACTTCCGCGGCGAAATCTTCGTTCCTCTTCTCAAGGCCTTCACCGGTCTCAAAGCGGGTGAAGGACACGATCTTGAGGTTCGCACCGTTCGCCTTCGCGGTCTGGGCGACGTAATCTTTCACGATCTGCTTGCCGTCTTCAGCTCTGACATAGATCTGGTCCATCAGGCAGACTTCCTTGAGTTCCTTCTGGAGGCGTCCGCGGATCATGCCTTCCTTGACCTTCTCAGGCTTGTTCATTTCCTTCGGATCGTTGTCGATCTGAGCACGAAGGATCGCGGTCTCTTTCTCGACGAAATCAGCCGGAACTTCCGCATCGGAGCAGAACTGAGGACGAAGCGCCGCGATCTGCATCGCGATGTTTCTGGCCATTTCCCTGAGCTCTTCATTGAAGACATCGCTCTCGACCTTGACAAGGACACCGATCTTGCCGCCGCCATGGATGTAGGAAGCGACAAAGCCGTTCTCCGCGTTGACCTTTTCGAAGCGGCGGATCCGCATGTTCTCACCGATGACGGAGATCATTTCGGAAAGCTTCTGTTCGACGGTCAGCGAGGGATCAAGCGTCCAGGGCTGGGTCAGGAACGTTTCGACGTTCTCGACGTCCGAATTCAGGATCTGAGCGGCAACTTCTTCGACGTACGCGCGGAACTTCTCGTTCTTTGCGACGAAGTCGGTCTCGGCATTGACTTCGACCGTGACGGCATGCTTCTGATCCTCGGAAACGAGGTTCATGACGATACCTTCGGCGGCGATGCGGCCGGCCTTCTTCTGGGCGCCCGCGAGGCCTTTCTCACGAAGGTAGTCAACAGCCTTCTCCATATCGCCGTCGACTTCCGCAAGAGCCTTCTTGCAGTCCATCATGCCGGCGCCGGTGACTTCACGTAACTCTTTGACCATAGATGCGGTGATCTGCATTGTCATATCCTCCAGTTATTCTTCGGTGGTCTCTTCGACAGCTTCTTCGGCCTCTTCGGCTGCTTCTTCCGTCTCGGCGGGGACTTCGGTCTCGGCGGTCTCGCCCTGGTTCGCTTCCACAACAGCGTCAGCCATCGTGTCGCAGATCAGCTTGATCGCGCGGATCGCGTCATCGTTGCCGGGGATGGGATAGTCGATCACTTCGGGATCACAGTTGGTGTC
>DBVJ01000034.1:3939-4181 GCA_002308115.1 Lachnospiraceae bacterium UBA1267 | reverse complement strand
GAGGTGTAGGGCCCGATCCAGACGTCCTGGGTCAGTTCGACGCCGTTCAGCTTGCAGAACTCAGAGAACGGAAGCGCAAGATCCTTCAGGTTCGGGTTCTCGCCCTTGACCGGCTCACGCTTCGCAGATGCCTGGGAGAAACCGTCGTAACGGCCTTCCGCGACGCCGCGGTGTCCGTTCACGTCGTATCCTTTGTACTTGGTCTCCAGGATCTCGCCGAGCTTCTTGATCTGCTTCTTCAT
>DBVJ01000034.1:0-3823 GCA_002308115.1 Lachnospiraceae bacterium UBA1267 | reverse complement strand
TGCACCGCATAGTAGCTCGGCACGCCCATGATGGCGCCCATTTCATAGCGGCGGCCGTTGTAAGTAGGCGACCAGCACTTGCCGCCGACACGGTCGAGACGCTCCAGGATCGTGTAATTCTCGTATCCCTTCTTCTCGAGATACATACCTGCGGAGAGGCCGGCAGGGCCGCCGCCAACGATACAGATCCGTACGTTCTTGTCCATTATTCAGTTCCTTTCTTCTTCAATGCCCGGTTTAAGGCATTTTGTTTAATACCGGTATTATACACCCACGGAAGTGAAATTGCACCCTTATTCTCTCTCTTTTTTTATACTTTTTCTGAAATACATACTCTACAGAAACGAAGGCTTGTGCTATAATCCGTTTACCATCAACTTTTATGATGAGGGGATTATGCGTTTCAATTCTTTTTCTGAGATGATCTCATACCGGGCCGGCCTTACGCCGGAAGATCCTGCGCTTCGTTATGAAGAACTGGGCCTCCTGAGAGAAATGTCATGGTCTTCTTTTGAGAAGCTTGTTACGGACAGTGAAAATGCACTG
This sequence comes from Lachnospiraceae bacterium UBA1267, assembly GCA_002308115.1. Lineage (GTDB taxonomy): Bacteria > Bacillota > Clostridia > Lachnospirales > Lachnospiraceae > UBA1267. Next base: position 3,277 of record DBVJ01000034.1, on the reverse strand, counting down.
CCCGCTTCTTTCAGTACGGGCTTCTTCCTAAACGAGCCGTCGCCCGGACTTCTGGCCTTGTTCTTCGCCGCGGTCCGTACCGGCCGGAGAATCGTGCTTCTGGACGCGAACGCGCCGGAGGAAGTGCTCCGCGCTCAGATCCTCGAGACCGGGATCGATGCGCTTCTCGGGGACGAAGAACTTGCCGAAGAGCTGTCCGACGCATTATCCGAACCCGCTGAAGAAAATGCGGACCGCGGGATCCTTTTCTATACCTCCGGAACGACGAGCCGTCAGAAGGCGGTCGTCCTCACGGAGAAGAGTCTGTGCGCGAGTGCTTATAACGGCGGCGCGCTGCTGCCCCTCACACCCTCAGACAATCTTCTTTCAGTCCTTCCTCTGAATCACGTGTTCGGTTTTGTCTGCGGACTTCTGTGGGGACTTTCCTGCGGCGCTTCGGTCTCTCTGGGGCGCGGGCCGAGGCATTATGCGGACGACTGCGCATTTTTCAGACCGACGGCGGTCTCCGTGGTGCCGTTGCTTCTCGGTTTCTTTCTTCAGCGCGGGCTTTTGAACGATGAACTTAAACTGATCCTCATCGGTGCCGGAGACTGCCCTGCCCCTTTGATCACGGCGGCGAAGACACGCGGCGTGCGGGTCTCCTTCGGCTACGGGCTTACGGAGACCAGTTCCGGTGTTGCGCTCTCTCTCGGAGACGACCCTTATGCCATGACGGTCTGTCCGGACGACATCATCACGATCGCCGCGGACGGCGAGATCCTGATCGAAGCCCCGACCTGCGTCATGCAAGGATATTTCAGACGGCCGGAAGAAACTGAAGCCGTGCTACAGAACGGCGTTCTTCACACCGGGGATCTGGGCCGCTTCGATGAAAAAGGGCTCCTCCATATCACCGGACGGAAGAAGGAGATCCTTGTTCTTCCGGACGGCACCAAAATCTATCTGCCGGAATATGAGCAGGATCTCAGTCAGGCCCTCCCCGGCCGCGACCTTGCCGTCTTCCTGTGGAAAGGAAACCCGATCCTCCTCATTCACGGAGATCCTTCGGAGAAAGAAGAACTCTTCCGGAAGATACGCGGCGTCGTTTCCGCCCGTCCGCGCGGGCAGCAGATCAAAGACATCTTTTTCTCGGCAAAGCCTCTTCCGCGCACTGCGGCAGGGAAACTGAGACGCTGGGAACTGAATAAGACCGAAGAGGTAAAGGCATGACCAGAGAGGACATTATCCAAAAGATCAAAGAGATCGTTTTTGAGATCGAGCCTGATCTTGAAAACCAGGACCTTCAGGAAGACTCCGTCATCAATCATGACGCAGCGATCGATTCCATGGGCTTCACGCTTGCGATCTGCAGGCTCGAGGCTTATTTCGACGTCCGCATTCCGGACAGACAGTGGGCAAAGCTCCAGACCCTCGGCGACGTGGCCGACGCCATTGAAAAACGGCTGAAAAAATGAGTGTTTTTACGACCGAATTTGAGATTCTGGCGTCCGACGTGGATATGCATAGGAGACTTCGTCTCTCCAAGCTCTTCACGATGATCCAGGAGATCTCCATCGCCCACACCAAAGCGCTCGGCATGGGGCGGGACAAGACGCTGGACCGGGGCTTCCTATGGGTCGTTACGATGCAGCGCATCGACGTGAAGCGGCTTCCCGTCTACGACGAGAAGGTTCAGCTTTCTACCTGGCCCGGGCGGACCATGCACGTCATGTTTCCGCGTTATTACCGCATGACGGACGAACAGGGCGAAACGCTTCTTGAGGGCTCCGGCTTCTGGATGCTGATCAATGAGAAGACCCGCTCGATGGTCTTTCCCCAGAAGGAAGGCATCGTGATCCCGGAAACGAACACCGGTCTGGAACCCGCGCTTCCTTCCGCGCCGAAATCCATCGCGATTTCCGCCGAGACGCCTTATACGGTCCCGTACAGTGCGATCGACATCAACGGCCACATGAACAACGCCCGCTATCTGGACGTTGCGGAAAATGTCATGCCGGAGGCGCTCCGCGCCCGCCGGATCGGCCGTGTCACTGCCGAATACGCCGCGGAGATCCGGCCGGAAGAAACCGTCTCTCTGGAGACCGGCGCGGATGAAAACGCATTCTACATGGCCTGCATGAAGGACGGAAAGCGACTGTTCCGCTTACGATTTGATTATCAGGAAGGGAAGAGCGAAACGTGAACGTGGAGATCTTCGAAACCAAAGAACGGCTTCTCGCCGACAACGATTCGGAAGCCGAAAAGACACGCCTGAAGCTCCGAGAGAGCGGCACTTTCTTCGTGAATCTCATGGGTTCTCCGGGCGCCGGCAAGACCAGCGTGCTTTTAAGGCTGCTTCCGCTTCTTTCGGGCTCATGCCGCATCGGCGTCATGGAAGCGGACGTGGATTCCGACGTGGACGCGAAGACGATTGCCGGGACGGGCACGAAAGTCATCCAGCTCCATACCGGCGGTCTCTGCCACATGGATGCCGACATGACGTCCCGCGCGCTTCAGCGCTTCGGAACGGACGGGCTGGATCTCATTTTCCTGGAGAACATCGGGAATCTTGTCTGCCCCGCCGAATTTGACGTTGGCGCGGATCTGAGGCTCATGATCCTCTCCGTTCCGGAGGGCGACGACAAGCCGCTGAAATACCCGCTGATGTTTACCGTGAGCGACGTTCTTCTCGTCAATAAGACCGATACCGCGCCGATCTTCGATTTCGACATGGAACGGCTTACATCGCATGTCCATGCGCTCAATCCGGACATGAAGATCTTCCCGGTCTCCGCAAAGACCGGCGAAGGCTTTGAGGCCGTGGCTTCGTATTTCAAAAGCCGCATTCAGGAAAGGAGGAAGGGACGATGAAGACCATTACCGTGGACCGTTCCGTGACCGCCTCCAACGATCTTGACGCCGAGGCGCTCCGGATGAAACTCCGGGAGAAAGGCATACTTCTCGTAAACCTCATGAGCGCCCCGGGCTCCGGAAAGACCACGCTCCTCTCCCGTCTCATCACAGACATGAGAGACACGCGCATCGCCGTCATGGAAGCCGACATCGACTCCACCGTGGATGCGGAGCACATCGAGGCTTTGGGCGCCAGATCGATCCAGGTCCACACGAGCGGCATGTGCCACATGGACGCGGGGATGACCGCCGAATCACTCAGGGCGATGGGCGAAGGGGATTCCGAACTCATTTTCCTCGAGAACGTCGGAAACCTCATCTGCCCCGCGGAGTATGACACGGGCGCCGGGCTCAACGTCATGATCCTCTCCGTTCCGGAGGGCGA
>DBVJ01000067.1:2697-5860 GCA_002308115.1 Lachnospiraceae bacterium UBA1267 | reverse complement strand
GCTTCGTCATAGGTGTCGCTCAGATGAAGCGTGCGCTCGTCAGAAGCCTCTTTTCCGTCCGCCGGAGCCGTTCCGACGTCGAAGACCGGCACATAGCCGGATTCAAGGACGTTTTTCTGGCCATATTCGGAAAGCATGTAATTCAGGAGATCTTTCGTGCGATCGCTCTCATCTCCTTTACGGGTCACGGCATAGTAGGCGGTCAGAAAGGGGTACTCCATGTCGCAGATCGTCGTGTTGTTCGGCATGATTCCGTCCACGGCGATCATCTTGATGTTCTCTCCGAGATACATCGTGTTTGCGTAATAATAGTAAGAATAGCCGATCGCATTTTCGCCGCCGTCGAAAGTGGAAATCGCGTCGATGATGTCCGACATGGTATCCGCGATCTTCCCGGTCACAGGCTCCATCAGAGGCGTACCGCCCATGACGATTGACTCCATGCCGGTCTGAGAGCCCGAGTTCACCGGCCGCTGGAAGGCAACGATCTCCGCGTCGAGGCCGCCCACTTCCTTCCAGTTTTTGATCTCGCCGGAATAGATCTTCCGGATCTGATCGGCTGTCAGGGAATTCACGGGATTGCGCTTATTGACGAAGAACACAAAGCCTTCGTTCGCGATTTTCGAGAGCTTCAGCGTGACCTTCTTTTCGTCTGCGTATGCCTTGTTGTCCTCGGAAGGCTCCACGACGAGGATCAGATCCGCTTCGCCGTCCACCAGCTTCGTGTAGGCCTTTCCGGTCTTAGAGTGGTTGATCTCCACGTCCTTTTCACCTGTCAGCGCCTCCTGAAAGGCTTTTGCAAGCGGCTTCGTGGCCGTCGAACCGTCGATGACCGGATAGTCCTCCGGTGTAAAATGAAGCTCCGAAGGATCGGCAGGCACGTAGGGCGGCTCCGTTTCCGAAGGAGTCGTTTCAGAAGGCTCGGTTTCGGCCAGAGCCGTAGTTCCCGGCTCCCCAGTGGTCGGTTCCGCCGTCGTTTCTTCCTTCTCCGGAGTCGTTTCAGGCCCTGTACATGCGGAAAGCATGCTCAGGCTGAGAATCAGCGCCAGAAAGATCACAAATGCTTTTTTCATCTTCATTTCCTCCCGGGATCACTTTCTCTCCAGAATCAGTTTTCTTCCCAAAATCACTTCAGCAGGATGTTTGCGAGAATCTTTGGTTCTGAGCCTTCCGTCGAGAAAAGGATCATGCCGGTCATGGCTTCCGCTCCGGGCCGCTCCGGCGCCGACCATTCGATCGCAGTGACCGCATCCGCATTGACCGGGATGCCCAGTTCCTCAATGGCCGCTCTTTCAAGCGTGCAGCCGCGGAGCAATGTGTCTGTACGGATGTTGTCAGGCATGTCTGTCGGAAACGCGTAGTACGCATCGTATTCCGGAACATAGATCCAGGAACGGAACGCCAGAAGCTGCTCGTCCGTTGCTTCGCAGTTCGTATATTTCACGATCACTTCTTTTACGCCTTGGATCGTGACTTTCTTCGGCTCCGCCCACATCGAATCGGTCCAGCCGGCCTGTGTCCAGGCGGCTTGTCCCTCCTCTTGACTGATCTCGCTCTCCGTGCCTTTACTGTAGAACAACAGCCCAAGATCGATTTCAGACGGGTCTTTATAAGTCTGGCAGAGGAAGCCCCACGGAAGCACTTCGCCCTCGTCTTTTCCTTCGGAAAGGTAGGCTTTGAAGGTATCCAGAACAATCGGGTTCAGTGCTGTTCCCTTGGAAAGCACCTGATCAAATGTCAGATCAAGCCGGACTGAATCCGGGGCTTTGGTCCTGTACTCTGAAATGACATCTACCACAGACACGATCCCTGTTCCAAAGCGGTCATTGAATTGAGCCGAGATCTTCTCAAGCACCTTCTTCTCTTCGCCCGGGTAGATGATCCAGCTGGACAGCGGATGCTGATAATACCGGACCAAGATCTCTGAATCCTTCAACGAATAGGTCTCAAGGATCTCCATTATCTCTTCAGGAGAATAGAAGGTATAATCTCTTCCTGCCACTTCGGTAAACAGTACCCAGGGCCTTCCGCCCGAGATCAGCGTACACTTATAATCATTTTCCGCAAATTTGGCCACGGCAACCATCAGTCCGTTCGTCGTATCGACTTCAAAGACTTCCGGATTCGTCTCCCGAAGCTTCTTGATGAACGCGCTTTCGCCCAAGTCGGGTTTATGCTCCCGGTGTCTTGCGAAGTAGGCAGGCGCGGCCAGCATGTACACGTCACCCTGCTTCACGATGACCTTCAGGTTCACATTCTCGCTGCCGTCTCCGAAAGCGAGGATCAGGCCGTTCTCATCGGTCCACAGAGGTCCTGCGTCTTCCTTCTGCTGTTCAAAGGTCGCGCCGAAGCATTTGCCCTCGTATTTGTAGTAAATGTACAGGCTCCGAACCGTCCAGACATCCTGGCCGGCCTCCGCAAGGTTCTCATCCTCGTCTTTCTGATTCGGATAGGAATCCGGCGGATAGATGCGATAATCTGTCATGACATAGCCGTTCCGCGCGCGGTTCTCTTCCGCTGTGTAGACTCCACAGATCGCTTCCTGCATCTTGTAAAGGGCTTCCGCGAAGGATTCTCCCTGGTCCGCGCGATAGTACACCGCTCCGGCAAATGTCCTCGGCGTGTTTCCGTATCCGTCTCCTGAGGGCTCCGCTTTGTTCGGAAGGACCTGGACCTTCTCTCCATTGTACTCATGTTCAAAGTACCAGGAGAACATATCCGCCCTCAGCGTCCCATTTTCCAGCTTCGCGCAGAATGCTTCATCGGAATATGTCTTCTCGTCCTCCGCATCCGACGGATCCTCGGGGGCCTGTCCCTCTTCATATTCGAAGTCGATGTATTTCACGACTTTCGCCACGTCCTTTTCCACGAGAAGCGTATACACACCGTGGGTGCCGACGTAAACATTCTGTTTGGGAGAATACCAGATGGATTCTGTATCGTAAGGGAACTTAAGACCGATCTTCCATTCGGTATCCTCCGGCATATACTGGAAGAGGTAATACTCGTTTTTCCCTTCCCCTTCATTCCACATTGTCGAAGCTGTGAAAATGGAGTTCTCAGGTCCGCGGCCGGCCAGTGCGGAGAAACCAAGCGTAACCGGAACATTCCATTCCTGGCCGTCCATGGTATACTTCACTGTATTCGTCCCGGTGGAAGGATC
>DBVJ01000067.1:1281-2645 GCA_002308115.1 Lachnospiraceae bacterium UBA1267 | reverse complement strand
GTTCACGATCACCGGGCCATCGTCCCAGACAAAATCATAGATTCCCAAATCATCGCGCTGATAAGAAAGGTCTCCGGGGAAGAAGGTGCATTCACCGGACGGAAGGTTCCAGCGGAGGATGCCGTTGGTGCCAGGTACATACACATCATCCTCATGAAGAAGCAGTTTGTCGAGCAGCTGGCCGATCTCATGAGAGTCGAGCATCAGAACCTCTGTTGTCTTCCCGTTCCGGACCCGAAGGACCTTGTATTTGTAATCCAGGATCAGGACTTCATTTTCACTTCTGACGGCAAATGCATCCGGTCCGAATTCATATTTCTCCATCGGAACAAATCCCGGCGTCGGATCCATCGGCTGCACGATCTGGGCGGACAGGCTGTCCTCGTCCTGGTTGACCGGAATCGTAAAGAGCACTTCGGGGTTGCCCAGCACGACGACTTTCGGCGGTGCCGGATCCTTCTCGCCCTGTTCGTCGGAAGGCTCCGTCGCGGGCTCCGTGGGTTCCTGTGTCGGCGCCTGTGTAGGTTCCTGCGTCGCTTCTGTCACAGGCTCGGTCGTCTCTGTGTCCGAACCGGCCGGTTCTACGTTCTTCTTCGGGTTCGTGAGGAAGCAGACGCCCACGACGATGCAGGCGACAAGGGCCACAAGGATCACCCAGAAAGCGGGCTTCTTGTAATTCAGAATACCTTTGATGCGCTGCTTCACGCCGACTTCGCCAAAGGCCAGCGGGCATGCCGCGATCTGCCTTCTCTGGACGCTGAGGTTCAGAAGGGTCTGCGAATAGCTGGCGACCTCGTCCCGGTTCATTTCCTTGATGGCCTTCTCGTCGCAGGCGGCTTCGATGTCACGGCAGAGAAGAATGTAGGCCACCCAGCAGAGCGGATTGAACCAATAGACCGCCAGGAGCAGATAGCCAAGTGGCTTCCACCAGTGGTCGCGCCTTCTAAGGTGCGCTTCTTCATGCGCGAGCACGTATTCCAGTTCGTCTCCGCCCAGCGAAGAAGGCACGTAGATGACCGGCTTCACGATGCCCAGAATGAAAGGAGTCTTCAGTTCATCGGACGCCCAGATGTTGCCTCTCAGCCGGATCGACGCAGAGGTCTTGATCCGAAGTTTCAGATAAGTGATCAGGGCATAGACCAGGAGGCCGATGATGCCCGTGATCCAGACCACGACGGCAATGAGCGTCCAGGTCTCCCGGGAGATCCGGGCCGGTTTCGCGGCATCAGCTGTTTCATTTTGAAGAACTGGATTCTCGACGGGCGCGGTCTGCCGGTTTCTCTGTGATCTTTCAAGGGCCGGATTCAGCGTGTCATCGAGAGCCGGGATGCCGGTATCAACGACCAGGATCCTGGACTGGGACG
>DBVJ01000067.1:0-1258 GCA_002308115.1 Lachnospiraceae bacterium UBA1267 | reverse complement strand
CGCCGGCGCCTCCAAAGCGACCGTCTTATAGGAAATCGTTTCTCCGCTCGGAAGAAGGCTCAAGGAACTTTCGAACGAGAAAGGAATGAGAAGTCTCAGCGCCACAAGTGCCCACAAAACACAGCTGATCCACTTTGGTGCTTTCTTCAGGAAAAGACGAACAAGTATCACAACTGCGATCAGCCAGCTCGCAGCGATGCTCATATTCAGGATCTTTAATAATACTGTACTCATGACCATACCTCTTTCACTAGAGATGGTTCCTCAACATAAACACGAATCAATCAGGAAAAATGACGGGACGTCAGGCGTTCCTGAACGCGTTGATCATTTTCTGGATTTCATCCGCTTCTTCCGCAGTCATCTTCTTTCGGGAAGTGAAGGCGGCAATGAAGGCGGGCAGAGAGCCCTTGTAAGAATCGTTCACGATCCTCTCGCTCTTCGACGCGTAATACTCTTCTTTCGAGACCCTGGAAGTGACGAGAGACTTCTCGTTCTTCAGGAGGCCTTTCTGGCAGAGCATGCGGAGCACGGTGTAGGTCGTGGACTTGTTCCAGTTTAATTCTTTCTCGCAGAGCTGCACCAGCTCTCCGGATGCAATGGGCTCATTCGCCCAGACAAGGTCTGCAAATCTTTCCTGCACAGCGCCGAGTTCAATGTTTTCCATGATGATGGTTCCTTTCATGGGTATTCAGCCGGATCCTTCTGTGATAGCGCTCTCACTCCGGGCGGTTGAGGTTTAATGTTTTAAACTTGCCTTGAGTTTAATCTGTTAAACTTGCCTTGTCAAGCGTTTTTGAAAGTTTTTAAAAAAAAGGTGTTTTTCCTTTTTCACCTGTTTTGAATTTTATCATCTCTCGAAAGCCCGTGGAATCACCTTTTTCTTGGCAGGTATCAACCTGAGGTTGACACTTATAGCCGCTTTCTGGCTAAACGGTTCTTGGGACCTGCCTCGTTGGGTCAGATCTCATAATTATCGTTCTTCTGACTCAAAACGGGCGAGTCCTCAATAAAACGGGCCCGTCTTCCGACGGGCCCGCGGATGAATTGATTGAAAGGTCTCACTCCAGCACGTGCTTCAGCGAATCGTACATGATCTGCCAGTGTTCTTCGGGATGCTTGCCCCAGACGTCCATCATGTAGGTGACGAGTTTCCGAAGCTCCGCGTCCGTGGGCTCGATGCCGAGTTCCTTCAGGGACATCGGCTGGCCGGTCGCCTCGAGGAAGCGTCTGAAGTTCTTGATCTCGTACTCGCTCC
>DBVJ01000147.1:2839-14396 GCA_002308115.1 Lachnospiraceae bacterium UBA1267 | reverse complement strand
ATCATTATCGGCTGCGCGGGCGGCGGTTCCAACCTCGGCGGCCTCATTGCCCCGTTCATGGGCGAAAAGATCCGCGGCGAAGCGGACTACCGTTTCATCGCGGTCGAACCGGCCTCCTGCCCCAGCCTGACCCGCGGCGTGTACGCCTATGACTTTGCGGACACCGGCCATGTCTGCCCGCTCGCGAAAATGTACACGCTTGGTTCGGATTTCATCCCCTCCCCGAACCATGCCGGCGGCCTCAGATACCATGGCGCCAGTTCGATCATTTCCCAGCTCTACGAGGACGGTCTTCTGGAAGCACGCGCCGTGGAACAGACGGCGGTCTTCAAGGCAGCGGAAACATTTGCCCGCTGTGAGGGCATTCTGCCGGCGCCCGAAAGTTCGCATGCCATTCTGGCCGCCATCGACGAAGCCCTGAAATGCAAAGAGACCGGTGAAGCGAAGAATATCGTCTTCGGCCTCACCGGCACCGGTTATTTCGACCTCATGGCCTATAAGAGTTATAATGACGGGACGATGACAGACGTGATCCCCACGGATGAGGATCTTCAGAGATCGTTGAGTCAGCTTCCGAAGATCGGCTGATCCGCCTCGATCAAAAGGCCCAGGGCGCGAAGATCCGTGAAGAAATCCGGATAGCTCTTCCGGACGGCTTCCGCCCCCTCGATCTCTCCGCCGTACAGACTCAGAAGAAGCGTGAGAGCCATGACGACCCTGTGGTCGTTGTGGCTCTTTACCGTTTCACGCGGCGTATGAAGAGGCGTCGGAAGGATCACCGCGCTGTGTTCGTGTGTTTCGATCTCCGCGCCGAACTTTCGAAGCTCTTCCGCCATGGCTTGGAGACGGTCGCTTTCCTTCAGCCGGAGCCTTTCGATGCCGGTAAAGACCGCGCCGTTTTTTGCGGCGGCAAGCACGAACAGTACCGGTCCCAGGTCCGGCGTGTCCCGAAGATCGATCTGGGGGAAGCTTTCATTTTCCAGCCTCTGACTGAAATCCAGAAAGGCCCGGTCGCCCTGAAGGCTCTCGGGATCCAGACCCTCTACCGAGATCCTGTGCCCGAGACTTCTGAACGCAAGAAGCACCGCGCCGTTGGACCAGTCGCCTTCCAGAGCGAGATCTACAGGCTGGAAATGCTGTCCGCCAGGCACGCGGATCACAGTCTCGCTCTCCCTGAGCGCCTCGACGCCGAAGCGTTTCAGCGTTCCGATCGTGAGTCCGATATAGGGATTGCTTTCGACGGGCGGTATGATCTCGATCACGGAATCGCCCGAAAGACACGGGAGCGCAAAAAGAAGACCTGAAATAAACTGGCTGGAGATGCCGCCCGGCAATCTGAAAAGCCCCGGGCTAAGCTGTCCGTCCACATAGAGAGAAGTCCGCGCTTCCCCGCCGCTTTCCGTATCAGAAGCCCTCGTCGGGATCATTTCCTGCCTGACGAGTATCCCTTTTTCGCGGAACAGATCTTCATAGACCCGGATGCCACGTTCCATCAGCCGCTGTGAGCCCTGAAAACGGGCTTTTCCGCCGATCATGAGCGCCACCGGGACAATGAAGCGGAACGTGGATCCGCTCTCTCTTAAGGGGAAAATAACGTCTTCAGGAAGACCCAAGCCATGGTTTCTCACCTGAAGCACGTCTTCGCCCGCATGCGTGATCTCCGCCCCCAGAAGCTTTAGGCAGTCCATGGTCGCCTGAACGTCTTCCCCGGCTTCGATGCCGTGAAGAAGCGACCTGCCGTCTGAAAGCGCCGAAGCGATCAGAAGCCTGTGCGCCACGCTCTTGGAGGGCGGTGCGGACAGGCTTCCTGTTAATTCAGACGGATGGACGCGGATCTTCATTTGCGGACCTCTCCGGTCAGGTAATCCATGGCTTCGAGATAGCCCTGAAAGCCGTGGCCTTGAATGGTCTTCACACAGGCAGACCGTACGAAGCTGATCTTACGGAAGGCTTCTCTGTTTTCGGTATCGGAAATGTGCACCTCCACTGTCGGGATCCCGATGGCCTTCACGGCATCGTAAAGCGCGACGGAAGTATGGGTATAGGCGGCGGGATTCAGGATGATGCCGTCGAAGCCTTCAAAATATGCGCGCTGGATCTCGTCCACCAGAACGCCTTCATGATTCGTCTGCACACATTGTACCGAAACGCCGCATGCTTCTGCATGCGCCTCGATGAGACGGACAAGTTCCTCATAGTTCTGTGTCCCGTACACAGAAGGCTCTCTGACACCAAGGAGATTCAGATTCGGGCCGTTCAAAACCAAAAGTTTCATAGAGTCGCCTCATTTCCGTAAAAAGCACGCCAGACGGCCTTTGCGGTCTCTTCCGGATCCTCACGGCCTTCCGCCGTCACATCCTTAGAAGCCTCGTAGACCGGACGCCGTGCTTCAAACAGTTTCACAAGCTTTTCGCGTGTATCCGAAAGCGGCCGGTCTTCCGCAGGCGTCAGCGCATCGAGATCGCGCTTTAAAAGCACCAGTCTTCCATTCCGTTTGAGCGCCCGTACGTTCTTTGGATCAAGCACCGTTCCGCCGCCGGTCGCAATGATGTGTCCGGTGAGATCCGAGACCGAATCGACCGCCTCCCGTTCCAAAAGGCGGAACGCTGCTTCTCCTTCTCTTCGGATGAATCCGGGAATCGGTTCGCCGAGACGCTTTTCCACCAGATCGTCTGTGTTGACAAATGGTCTTCCGGTCATTTCAGAAATGCGTTCCGCCGCAAGAGACTTGCCCGCGCCCGGCATACCGATGAGCACCAGATTCTGCTTCTCAAGAAGCACTTTCCGAAAGGCCTTTTCCGTCATTTCGAGGATCTGTCTGACGGCCTCCGGAGCGTGGTCTTCTTCATTGTCCAGAAGCCCGGTAAACAACGCCGAACTCCAGGCAGCCTGAGACGCCAGCATGTAGAGACCGCCCGCTGAGGGGATCCCCAAAGCCTCCGCCTCCAGAAGGAGATTGGTACGGATGGGATGGTAAATCACATCGATCACGCCCGAAAGCATCGGAAAATCTGTTAACTCTATTGGTTGGATATCTGTTTCAGGCCACATGCCGGCCGGCGTGGCATTGATCAGGATTTCCGCGTCTTTACAACGTTTCGGCGCATCTTTATATGTGACCGTATCCGGGGATTCTCTTCTGGAAATAAAGGCAATCTCTTTTGCGCCAAGCGACTTTGAAACAGCCTCCGCGGTCTTTGCGGTGCCGCCTGTCCCCAGGATCATGACTTTCCTGCCGGAAAGTGTGATCCCCGCATGCCGGATGAGCGAAAGCATTCCGGCAAAATCCGTGTTGAAGCCGTACAGTTTTCCGCTACGGTTCACGACCGTATTCACGGCGCCGATCGAAGCGGCACGGGGTGAGAGCTGATCGAGGTACGGAATCACGGCTTCCTTGTACGGAATGGTCACATTGATTCCGAGAAAAGCGCCTGAACGGAGGAAGATTCCGAGTTCTTCAAAGGAGAGTTCCCGAAGCTCGTAGCAATAATCCGCGATGCTTTCATGGATCTCTTTCGAATAACTGTGCTTCAGTTTTCCGCCAATCAGTCCGAATTGCATAGATGCCTGTCTGTGCGTCACGCCCGGATGCCCTTCGCGAGCACGTCTTCTCCGTATCTCATGATCAGGAGATCCGCGATCACCAGTGCGGTCATGCCGGAGAGAACCGGGCAGATCCTTCTTACGATCGCCGGATCGTGCCGCCCCTGTACCGATGTCTCTGTCTCCTCCATCCGTACAAAGTCCACCGTCTCCTGCGCTGTTGCGATCGAAGGCGTAGGCTTTACGGCGCAGTTCATGAGGACCGGCATTCCATTTGTAATGCCCCCGTTGATGCCGCCGTTTCGGTTTGTCTTAGTTATCACCTTGCCGTCCATAAGCCTCAGCGCATCATTGGCCTCGCTTCCGCGAAGCGCAGAGAAACCGAAACCTTCCCCGAAACTGACGCCTTTCACGCCGCCCAGCGAAAAGGCAGCATGCGAAAGCAGTCCCTCCACCGAATCGAAGAAAGGTTCTCCGAGACCACCGGGGAGGCCGAAAACCGCGGTCTCCGTGATCCCGCCGATGGAATCTCCCGCAGCCTTAGCATTCCGGATCTCTTCTTCCATTTTCTGTCCGGCTTCCGGAGACAGCACCGGAAAATGACGCTCCAACAAAAGTTCCACGTCTTCCGGGCCACGGAACGCGCGGTCCGTGACCGTACCGCATTCTTTGATATGCGTGCCCACGGTGATGCCGAGCGCACGAAGAGCCGGAAGCAGGATCCCGCCCGCCGCGGCGACTGCCGCCGTCACGCGGCCGGAGAAATGCCCTCCGCCTCTGTAATCTTCATAGCCATGGTATTTCAGAAAGCCGGTATAATCCGCATGCGACGGCCGTGCGGGTCCGTACACATAATCACGGCTTCTCGCATCTTCATTCCGGATCACGATCGTAAGCGGCGTGCCGGTCGTGTTGCCCGCAAAGACGCCTGAGAGGATCTCAAAATGATCCGGCTCCACACGCGCAGTATCCAGTTTCGGGTCCGGCCGGCGTCTTTCGAGCGCTTTACGGATCTCTTCCTCATCCACCGCGATCCCAGGCGTCAGCCCGTCCAGCACACATCCGACAGCCGGGCCGTGGCTTTCTCCGAAGATCGTCATCGTGAGACTGTTTCCAAAAATATTCTTCATTTTATCAAAATCTCCTGAAGCGCGTCCTTAAGTTCCCGATCCTGCATTTCACGAAATTCAAAAGTCCCGATTTCGGAGACAAATACCGTCGTATAGCTTGATTTCTGTTTCTTTTTGTCATGCCGCACGAAGAACATGTCTTCTTCCGGATCGAGGTCCGTCGTGACGGGGAGCCCGTATTTCAAAAGGACCGGAAGCAGTCTCTTCCGCACTTCAGGCGTGCACATGGGGATCATCCCGAGGGCGACAGCCTCTCCGTGAAGAAGCCTGCCTTTTGAGGCGCTTTCAAGCCCATGCCCCAAAGTATGACCGAAGTTCAGACATTTACGGAGCCCCTCTTCTCGGGGATCCGCTTCGATGATCCGGCGCTTTACCTGAAGGGAGCGTTCGATGATCCAGGGCAGATCCCTCTGAAGATCATCTGTGCTTTCAAGGCATTCAAAAAGCGCCGCGTCCCCGATGAGGCCGTGCTTGATCACTTCGGAAAGGCCGGCATGGAGCTGCCTTTCCGGCAAAGATTTCAGGGTATCCGGATCGACCAGGACACCCTTGGGCTGCCAGAATGTGCCGACGATATTCTTGGCGCCCAGAAGGTCCGCCGCAGTCTTGCCTCCGATCGAGGCGTCTCCCTGCGCGGCCAGAGTTGTAGGAATACAGTAATAGTCGATGCCGCGCATGTAGCAGGAGGCGGCGAAAGCAGCAAGGTCTCCCGCAACACCTCCGCCCACGGAAACCACGGCGTCTTTTCGGGTAAAGTCATGCTCCATGAGGAAGACCAGGATCTCCTGAAAATGCGCCAGATCCTTATTGGCCTCTCCCTCCGGCAATATATAAACATAGCCGCAAGCCGCCTGCTTTCGAACCGTTTCCGCATAGTCCAGGGGCACGCCGCTGTCTGTAACAATGAGGACGCGCCGGTCGAGGCAGAAGTGCTTCCCGGCTTCCCGGAGCGCGCCTGCCTCGATCACGACGTCGTAGGACTTCTCTTCTGCCTGAATGCTGAAGATCATGTCTTTGAGATCATTCCTTGTTCAGTACTTTGAAAACGACTGCTGCCAGCGCGCCGCCGACCAGCGGAGCGAGGATGAACACCCAGACGTTCTTGAGGGCTTCGCCGCCTGCGAACAGCGCGGGGCCGAAGGAACGGGCCGGGTTGACGGAAGTGCCGGTGAAATAGATGCCAAGAATGTGGACCAGCGTCAGCGTGAGACCGATGACCAGACCGGCGACCGCACCATTCTCCTTCTTCGAGGTCACGCCGAGAATGACGTACACGAAGACAAAGGTCAGGACCACTTCGATCAGAAGAGACAGCCAGACGTTGCCTTCAAACAGGCCGTTGGTGCCCAGACCGGAATCCTTGCCCACGAACAGCATGAGAAGCGCCGCGCCGGCGATCGCGCCGATAAACTGCGCAAGCACATAGCCGATGAAGTCCTTAAGACTCAGCTTCTTGGTGATCAGCATTGCCAGAGAAACCGCCGGGTTGATATGGCAGCCGGAGACGTTGCCGATCGAATAAGCCATGCCGACAATGACCAGGCCGAAAGCCAGCGCGGTCAGAAGATAGCCGGCGTAATTGTCCGTCGAGCACTTCGTGACGACCGCCGCGCCGCAGGCGAAGAATACCAGGACAAAGGTTCCGAGGCATTCCGCGACATACTTTTTCAAAGCTTTCATAGAAACCTCCTTCATATACAGGCAAATTCTGCCAGATTATATATGTATATCATACCGCAGAAAGGCCCTTTCATTCAAGTTTTTGGACAGTCTTTTTCAAAAACTATGATTTTCAATATTTTTTTATTGACAAACGATATTATTTGGTCTATGATCCGACTTGTGATCACAAAATCCTCCGGAGGAGTCCACCATGAATTCAAACACACGCAACAGCGCGCTTTTGACGGAGATCTTCATTTACATTCTGGCCGCGTGCCTTCTCGTCCTGGATGTCGGACTGTGGCCGCTGTCGGGCTGGTACATGAAGATCCGCAACATGACCGGCGAGGGCATTCGCATCACGCTGGTCGTCATCCTGTATGCCTGCTCTGTCCTGGGATGGTTTATCCTGTGGAAAATGCTACGGCTCATCCGGAATATCCGGAAAGGCATCGTTTTCACGGAGCAGAATGTCTCGATACTCCGGGCGGTCAGCCTTCTGTGTCTCGGAGTCGGCATTCTGACCTTTGCCGGCGGATTTTTCTACCAGCCTCTCTTCTTCGTGACCCTCGCCGCCCTCTTCCTCACACTTGTGGTGCGGGTGGTGAAAAACGTGATGCATAAAGCCGTCGAAATGAAAGACGAGCTGGATCTGACCGTATAAGGAGGAGCTGAAATGAGCATGAGAATCCATGTCAATATTGATCTGCTCCTCGCCCGTGAGCGGATGAGTGCGGGAGAGCTGGCCTCCCGTGTAGGCATCACCCCTGCGAACCTGTCCATTTTGAAAAATGACAAGGCGCGTGCGATCCGTTTTTCGACGCTCATCGCGCTTTGCCGCGAACTGCACTGCCAGCCCGGAGACCTCCTCGTCTGTGAGGAAGCTCCCGGGCCGGACGATCCCGACAACGACTAAGGAGGAAAGTTCCTCATGAATACGGAACCCAATATGAGCCAGGAAGCGGACAAAAACCTCCCGGCGATCTCAGAGACTGCCCCGGAAAGGCCTCTTCCGGCATTGTTCAACACGACGACCATGGAAAAAGTCATCGCCTGGCTTGCCATCCCTGTCGCATTTTTATACGTTCAGTTCCTCTGGTCTATTGACGCGTTTGAGGATGCGCAGATCCTTCGTGCAAAGATCTTTCTCATGATCTTTGTAAGCGGCTTCATTGCGGCGGGCGAGATACTGCACCACAGAGAAAAGATCTCTTTTGAATCCGTCCTGTGGCTGCTTGCGGAGATCGCGGTCGCCATTGCATTCAGTTTCGAACTGAGCCATGTCTGGAAAGGCTTTCATCTTCTGCTCTTTCTGCATCTCTTTGCGCCCTACTGGCTTCTGACACGCGGAAAGAGGCTTTCGGAAGGCGATAAAACCAGCCATATGTTCTTCTGGGACGGACTCACGGCGTTCTTCATCCTGCCTTTCAAAAACTTCCATCTGATGCTCTCTTCGATCATCAGTACCTTCACCGGAAAACCCGAAGACAAGAAAGGACACGGCATAAGGGTGGCGCTCGCGGTCGGCGCGGTCATTCTGGGCCTGATCCTTCTCATCATCGCGCTTGCGCTTCTGTCCTCTGCGGATGAGCGTTTCGGGAAAGCGCTGGATTCCTTCTGGAAAGCATTGGGGATCGTCTGGAATTTTGAGCTCTTTGTGAAGCTGTTCCTGACCTTCTTTATCGCCTCCTATGTCTATGGCATGCTGGGAGGGAGTTTCCGCGAAACGAAAGCGCAGTTCGGCGCGAGGTCTTCAGGCGTCCTCAGGCTTCTTGAACGCATCAGGAAAGTGCCGCCGGTGATCTGGTTCGTTTTCATCCTTCTGTTCTCGGTCTTCTACGTGCTGTTCTTCGTGCTGCAATGGACGTATTTCGCCGGAGCATTCGAGCAGAAACTGCCGGAAGGATATATTTATTCCGATTACGCTGTCCGCGGTCTCATGGAACTTCTGGGCATCATGGTCGTGAACTTCCTTCTTCTGTGGCTCGCGACGAGGACCTCCAGAAAATCCCCGCTCATCAAGGTTGGCGGAACGATACTCCTTCTGGAAACGATCCTGTTCGCAGTCGTGGATTTCCTGAAGATCTACATGTACCTCAAAGCCTATGGTTTTACGCCTCTGAGGCTTCAGGGCATCTGGCTCACGAGCGTACTGCTGTTTGCTTCCGTCTGTATGCTCATTTCTCTCCTCTCCGGCAAGAAGACCGCCCGGATCTGGTTTATCGTAAGCGCCGTCACCATGGTCGGCCTGGCCTTTGTGTAAACCACACGTCCTTCAAAATGGAAGCGCGCCCCGGCGGCGCGCTTCTTCTTTGCTTTATTTACCCCTTGACTTGGTAGGTAAATCGTGTTAACATCCATGAAAATGATTTCTACCCCAAGGAGGAGTTTGGAACATGGGAAAAATCTACGACTCTCTGGATGAGCTCATCGGCGGCACACCGCTTCTAAGGCTTCGTCATGTGGAAGAAGCAGAAGGACTGAAGGCGTGTCTTATTGCCAAACTGGAGTATTTCAATCCGGCCGGATCCGTTAAAGACCGCATCGCGAAAGCCATGCTGGATGATGCCGAAAAAGCAGGAAAGCTCAATAAAGATTCCGTGATCATCGAGCCTACGAGCGGCAACACAGGCATCGGTCTGGCATCCGTCGCCGCATCCCGGGGCTATCGGATGATCCTGACCATGCCGGAGACCATGTCCGTCGAACGCCGCCGTCTCATGAAAGCCTACGGCGCGGAAATCGCGCTTTCTCCGGGATCCGAGGGCATGAAGGGCGCCATTGCTCTTGCGGAAAAGATCGCCTCGGAAACACCCAACGCTTTCATTCCCGGCCAGTTCGTCAATCCTGCCAATCCGAAAGCCCATTATGAGACCACCGGCCCCGAGATCTATCGCGATACCCAGGGCGACATCGACTTCTTCGTCGCAGGCGTAGGCACCGGCGGGACCATTTCCGGAACGGGCCGCTATCTCAAAGAGAAGAAACCCGAGATCCGGATCGTTGCCGTAGAACCGGCCTCCTCTCCCGTCCTTTCCGAAGGTCACGGCGGCCCGCACAAGATCCAGGGCATCGGCGCCGGTTTCGTCCCGAAGACGCTGGACACCTCGGTCTATGACGAGATCATTCCCGTGGCAAATGAAGACGCTTTCGAGACCGGAAAGAAGCTTGGAAAACTGGAAGGCTTCCTTGCGGGCATCTCCTCAGGCGCCGCGCTCTACGCCGCGATCCAGCTGGCAAAACGCCCTGAAAACGAAGGAAAGACCATCGTCGTCCTTCTGCCGGACAGCGGCGACCGTTATTTCTCCACGGCTTTGTTTGAGGACTGACAGGGATTTTGGAGGGCTTTGATGTATATCACAACAAAAGGAAGATATGCGCTCAGAGTACTCGTGGATCTCGCCGAGCATCGGGACGCGGGATATGTCGCTATGCGTGAAGTTGCTGAAAGGCAGAACATTTCCCTGAAATACCTGGAGAAGATCCTGCCCTTCCTCGTGGAAGCAGGTTTCATCGAAGGCGTGCACGGAAAAGGGGGCGGCTACCGCCTCACGAAAGATCCCGCAGACTACCGGGTCGGCGACGTGCTTCGGGCAACCGAAGGAGATCTGGCCCCGGTGGCCTGTCTCACGTGCGACGCGCCGGCCTGCGAACGCGCCTCCTTCTGCCGGACGCTTCCGCTGTGGAAAGGTCTTGACAAAGTGGTCTCCGAATATCTGGATTCGGTCACCCTCGCGGATCTGATTCCATAAGACCCGAAAAACAGAAAAGATCCCGGGATTTTCTTTCCCGGGATTTTTCTTTAAGCAACGGACGAATCCGTTACTCTCTCCTGTCCTTCTTCATGGCATGACAGGCCTTCTCCAACAACGGCAGGAGGAACTGCGCCGTAAGGCCGGTAAGCGCGCCGGTCAGCACCGCGGATACCAGTAAAAACGGCAGATAGACCAACACGGACACAGACTGAAATGCGATCAGGGCGACGATCATCTGCCCGATGTTATGCGCGACGGCGCCAAGTATCCCTGCTACAAAAATCTGCTTCGGGTTCAGGATCTTCCGAAGAAAGAGCTGCACAAGATAACAGAGCATCCCGCCCGCAAGCGAGAAGAAAAACGATGTGACGGAACCCGCGAAGACGCTTCCCAGAATGATGCGGATGAGAAGTACAGCCAGCGTGTCCAGAGGACCTAAAGCGAACATGGACCAGACCGTCACGATATTTGCAAGACCCAGTTTCATGCCCGGAACCGGCGCCAGATTCGGGATCCTCGATTCCAGGACGAAAATGATCAGCGCCACAGCCGAAAGCACCGCGTCGAGCGTCAGTCTTTTCAGAGAAAAGCCTTTCATCACGCCTCCTACTGTACCACGGCATCGGGGCCATCCGCGTCGACGATGCGTATGACGAGTTTATGCGGAAGGCAGACGATCGGCGTCGCCTGGTCCTGAAGCCAGCCCATTTTCACACAGGTATGGTCTTTGCAGTCCGCCTCCTTGACGCAGATCCGCCCGGGTTCGACCAGAATGACGTTGGTGCCTTTCTCTGTCGTCACTTCAAAGGTATATGCTTCCTTGACCGAGGCGAGATCGATGGTACGGACAAGTTCTCCGTCAGCCAGGACTTGCGCAACGCCGGAACTCTTTTTGGACATCAGGATCCACGCCGAAGCGGCCAGCGCTGTCAGCGTAAATGCTGCGATCAAGATGATCCATGTCCGGGTCTTCATCCATCTGTCCTTTCGTTACCTGTGTACGATCTCTGCTTTGTATGCGCAGCCGGAGTCCTTTGTGAACCGGCCTTCATTTCCTTCCGACACCAGAAGACGTCCGTCTTCGGTCACGATGAGGAATTCGAAAGAGTTGAGTTTTCGCCAGAGCTCGATGGCCCGCTCCTCTCCCATGACGAAAAGCGCGGTAGACATCGCGTCGCACAGCACGCCGTCGTTGTGGATGACCGTGACGGAGAGAAGTCCCGACGCGGCGGGACGGCCGGTCTTGGGATCCATGATGTGTCCGTAGCGCACGCCGTCCTCTTCAAAATACCGTTCATAGGCGCCGCTTGTGACGACCGCGAGATCCGGCAGATCCAAAGAAAGCACGCCGAGGTAGCCATCCCTCCCGGGATCCTTTACAGCGATCTGAAAAGGCGCTCCGCCGGGCTTTTTGCCGACTGCCTGTATATTTCCGCCCAGATCCAGAAGCGCGCTCTGAACCCCTTT
>DBVJ01000147.1:0-2799 GCA_002308115.1 Lachnospiraceae bacterium UBA1267 | reverse complement strand
TCGATCATGGCGCCCTC
This sequence comes from Lachnospiraceae bacterium UBA1267, assembly GCA_002308115.1. Lineage (GTDB taxonomy): Bacteria > Bacillota > Clostridia > Lachnospirales > Lachnospiraceae > UBA1267. Next base: position 2,782 of record DBVJ01000147.1, on the reverse strand, counting down.
CGGGAGCATCGCCTTGGATGTTCCGGCTTCATTTTCCGTGATCTGTATCTTCGTATAGTCCACCAGGGGCAGAAGTGCTTCGATCTCCCCGCGGGCAGGGACTCTGTACTCCCCGGTGGTAAAGCCCCAGAGTTTTGTGACGGGATAGATGCTGGGATCCAGTGCGCCCCGGGTCATGTCCGCGTAAAGCAGCGTGGAAAACAGCAGGATTGCCGTTTCTTCTGAAATATCTGCCTGCCCGGTCTCGTTCAGTCTGCGGATCTCGCTGCCTTCTTTCGTCACGGAAAGCCGGTCCTCGATCCCTCGGACGATTTCTTCTGCTTCCTGAAGCAGTTTCTCATCCGCACCATAGGCTGTAAAGGACATATAGGTGTCCATCGCGAAGAAACTTCGTTCTGCGCGCTTTCTTGCCGTGCATCCGGAAAACAGCGGGAAAACAAGGATGAGAAGGCATAGTGAAAGACGCACGGCGCCCAAGTGCGCCGTGTGTCCTTTTCTTGTGCGGTTATAGCGGCGATGCTTCACGTTATTTCGGCGAAACCGTCAGGCCGACGTCATACCATTTCAGATGTTCCGGCGTCACGACCAGCGTCTCGGGAGACTGTTCTTTCATCACATCTGTCAGTTTCTCGAGGAGCGGAAGGTACTCCTCCTCTTTGCGTTTCAGATCCATATGATGCGGGAAGAGCACCTTCACATGACCGGCGGCGCACATTTTTGCCAGATCTTCCGGTCTCTGCGCCGTGAACTGGAAAATGCCGATGTCGGGCTGGATCTTCTTCACGATCTCCAATTGCTCGTTCCGCACGTTGTTGCCCCAGATCATAATCTTGAGGCCGCTTTTCAGCGTCACAAGCCAGTTCCGGTACTCGAGGTTTCCGTAGAAATTGCTTTCGATATTGGCCGGTGCATTTCCGCCCGGACGGTTTTTGAGGATCTCTTCCAGTTCACGGGCGCTCTTTGTGTGTCTCACATGGCGGCCAAACAAGGCTTTGACCTTTACCGGTCCGAAATCCAGTTCCAGATCCGGAGTCATGGGATAAATGTCGGAAGGATAGATATCCGTCATTCTGGCGATCCAGGGCGCCGTCAGTTCTCCGCAAAGAAGCGGGCACTGGAAGCGTTTCCAGATGTCGTTAAGACCGGTCGTGTGATCCCAGTGGCCGTGCGTCAGAAGCATCATGTCGCACTCTTCCACGACTTCCTCGCCGTAGGGCACATTGGTATTCTCCGCAATGCAGGGATCCGTTACGATGGTGAAGCCGTCGGCTGTGCGGATCTGATAGCCCGCAATGGACAGCCACCGGAGTGTGACCAACGGCTGCATGATGACACGTTCCTTGATTTCCATGTGATCCTCCTTCTCGCTTTTCATGCTTAATCACTGATGTCGACATCCAGTGTTACGGTAAGCTGGTATTCCGGGAAAGCCGCCTGGACTTCTTCTTTGATATGTTTATAAAGACTCTCACGGTCCGGGCAGGCAAAATCCAGAATGATATCGAAGGACATCCGTTTCGTCTCTTCATTCATATAAAATCCGTGCAGTTGCAGCACGTAGTCGTGGGTCATCACGATCTCCCGCACCTTTGCACGCGCCTGTTCTGCCTTTTCATCGCCCAGATTTGCGGAATAGACACCGACTGCTGTCAGAATGACACCGGTCTCCTGATAAACCTTTTCGCCGATCTTTCTGGTCAGCGTATCGATCTCTGAAGCCGTCAGATCGCCCGGAACTTCCACATGAAGTGAGCCGGTGTATTTGTCCGGCCCGTAGTTGTTGAGGAAAAGGTCGTAAACGCCCAGTACATGTTCTTCCTGAGAGACCGTCTCCTTGATCTTTCCGGAAAGTTCTCCGCTCACGCGGTTTCCGATGATCTCGTCGATCGCGTCTTTGACCATTTCCACGCCGGATTTGATGATGAAGACTGAAATCAAGACGCCGACCCATGCTTCCAGGCTCAGGCCGGTGGTCAGGAACACGACAGCCGATGCCAGAACGGAAGTGGAAAGAATGGCGTCGAAAAACGCATCCGTTCCGGATGCCACGAGTGCGCCGGAATTCACTCTCTTGCCCTGTCTTTGCACATAAAGTCCCAGAAGCAGTTTCACGACGACAGCTGCCGCAATGATGATCAGGGACATCGTCGAGTAGTCCGCCTCTTCCGGATGGATGATCTTCTTGACGGATTCCACAAAAGCGGTCACGCCGGCGTAGAGCACGATGGCGGCAACGATCATTTGTGTGATATACTCCGCTCTTCCATGCCCGTACGGATGCTTCCGGTCCGGTGCTCTCCCGGCAAGTTTTGTTCCGATGACCGTAACGATCGAGGAAATGGCGTCGGAAAGGTTATTCACCGCATCCAATACCACCGCGATCGAGCCGGTGACAAGGCCGATAAATGCTTTTACACCGGAAAGGAGCACATTGGCGCCGATGCCGATCACACTGGTGCGGACAATGACTTTCTCCCTTTCGGAAGATGTTATGGTCAGTCTGCTTTCTTCTTGCGTTTCCAAGACAATTGCCTTTCCAAAAATCGAAATGACAAGCAAAAAAACGATTATTCTGATTTTATAGAATATCAGAAACGGACGGAAAAGTAAACCAAGTGCCTCTATGTCGGCAAATACTTCAGTAAGACAAAAAAACCGGCCGCTTTCGCAGCCGGGATCGGGTAAAAGTATCGGGTTCTTTGTTCGAAAAGGAAGTGGACCTTCAGGGACTCGAACCCGGGACCGGCCGGTTATGAGCCGGCTGCTCTGACCAACTGAGCTA
>DBVJ01000123.1:41769-42034 GCA_002308115.1 Lachnospiraceae bacterium UBA1267 | reverse complement strand
AAGAAGGCATCGTCCCCGGCGGCGGATCTGCGTACATTCTGGCCGGCAAGGAAGTTGAGAAGCTGGTCGATGAACTCGACGGCGACGAAAAGACCGGCGCCAAGATCGTTCTCAAAGCCCTTCAGGCTCCGCTGTATTTCATCGCGGACAATGCAGGCGTGGACGGCTCCGTGGTCGTGAACAAGGTTTATGAGGCCAAGGCCGGCATCGGCTACGACGCATACAAGAATGAGTATGTGGACATGGTCGAAAGCGGCATCCTCGA
>DBVJ01000123.1:41556-41711 GCA_002308115.1 Lachnospiraceae bacterium UBA1267 | reverse complement strand
GAAAAAGCGCCGGCAATGCCCGCGCCCAATCCCGACATGGGCATGATGTGACCCAACAGTAAGACAAATAAAGCAAACCCCGCACCGTGCTCGCACGGATGCGGGGTTGCTTTTATTTGGATTACGCCTTTCATGAGCGCGTAGCGGGGCAGAGG
>DBVJ01000123.1:34506-41504 GCA_002308115.1 Lachnospiraceae bacterium UBA1267 | reverse complement strand
GACTGTGCCGACATGAGCACGTAATGGGGCAGAGGCCCCGCCTCAATACTTCATCTGCATCTCAATTTCGTCATGCACTTTGTCGACGAGGATGAACATGCTGCTGTCGCCGTTATTGTTGTCCGGATGGTATTTCTTCCGAAGCTCCCGCTGCCTGTCGTCCAATTCGTCCAGGGTTCTGGGATGTCCGTACATACGGCGCACCTCTTCCAGTTTCGGATCGTAGGAAGGCTGTCTCTGATTTTGCTGATATCCGCCGTAGTTCTGGCCGTTATAACCGTAATTCTGATAACTTTGCTGTCTGCCGTACGGATTCCGTGCCTGCTCCTGATATTGCTGCTGAGACTGCTGATAGCGGCGTTNNACATTTCTTCCTGCCACTTTCTGTAAGCCTGACGGCGGGCTTCCTCATCCGCATTTGACTGATGCTGCGAGTTCTGGCCATAGGTGCCGGAAGTGTTGTCCCGCTGCTCGTCATTTTTCGGAGAGCGGGAAAAGGTGTTCACGAAAAAGCGGATCAAACGTCCGCCGATAAAGATTAGAACCAGTAGTTTAAGAAGTGACATCGTTTTATTTTGAGTGGAGGCTCAGGCCGCCTCGCGCGCCTGGCGCAAGAACTAAACGGCCCTTACGCTTCACAATATATATTCTAACAGTGATTTGTGTCAAATCTGCGAACGAACAGCCTGTACGCAATGAAAATAGTCTAAATACTTTTTCAGATTCACGCCGGAATGCTTTTCTGACAGCACTTCGTAATAAGTCCCTTCCGCTGTAAACAACAAGCGGCATTCCTGCACCATGGCCATGTCCGTGATGCCGGAGAGCTGAAAAGCCTGCCCGCCCAAGGTGATGCGGTCCGGGTACTGCGTGAGACGGACTGTGCCAAGCAGAATCGTCTCATGCGTGACGGTCACACGGTTGAAACGAAGCATATCGTCGGAGAACAGCGCTTCGTCCCGCTGAGATACGTGATCTTTCAAAACCGTCTCACAGCGCTTATTCATTTCTTCCTGCTGCCAGTGCGCCCACTCATAAACCGTTTTGAAGGGCTCTTCAGGAGCAAAGAAGCCATTTTCCGTAAAACGTGTCCTGAAGCCGCAGGAGCAGGAGAGCAGTTCTCTTTCGGAACGGAGCGTCCCAAGCTTCTTACACGCGGGACAATAATAGAGAAGGCTTTCGAGTTTTTCCGCAGGTGTTTTCCCGCGATAAGCTACGGGTTCTGCAGTCTGTCGTGCAAATGCGTCTTCGAAAATGTCTGTCTCGATCGCATCGTTGATCTCCTGAGGAGACATTTTCTTCAGCTGGTCAGGCCGATAAATGTGGACGACATGGCTATGCACCGCGCCGCGCCGCTGGCCGTTGTTCCAGCGCGGCAGGCTGAGATAACCGCCCTCGATCCGGAAAGTCACAAGCGTCGCGCCGGACAGCCGGATCAGCTTTCCTGTAGCCGGGAAAATGGGCTGAGACTTCCCGTCCCAGGTGGCTTCACCTTCCGCAAACAGGCAAATGGAATGGCCTCTTTTGACATGATCCACGATTTTCCGTATCGAGTCCAGACTTGAGCCGCCTTTCGGACGGGGGATCGGGCCGAATACAAAATTGAGTACTTTTGAGAGAAAACCAAGCCTGAGAATGTGTTCCGTAGCCACAAAATAGCAATGCTTTTTCCGAAGGCTCATGCCCACGATCAACGGATCCCAGTTTGTGACATGGTTCGGCACGAGTATGATGGGGCCTTCGACATCCTGTTCATCATGTGTGATATTGAACTTATGCTCAACGTAGCGATGCGCGATCGCATAGCAGAAGCGCCACAGGCGAAGATGCCGGGGATAAGGGTCTTTTGCCGCTTTTTTGCCATTCCGAGCCATATCAATCCTTCCTCAGCCGCACCTGGTCACGCGCTTTTCTTCTGATGTCGTCGTCGATCGCGGCGTAATGCTTTTTGGTGGTGTTAACATCCGAGTGTCCCAGAACGTCCGCGACGAGGTAGATGTCCCCGGTCGCCCGGTACAGATTCGTGCCGTAGGTGCTGCGAAGCTTATGTGGCGTGATGTTTTTACTGGTCGTGACGGTCTGCGTGTACTTTTTGACCATATTCTCCACGGTCCGCGTCGTCATGCGTTTCTTCTGCGAGGAAAGGAAAAGCGCGTTCTCATGACCGCTTTCCGCGATGATCGTTTTCCGTTCGCGCATGTAATCTTTGAGCGCTTCCTCGACCTCGTCTCCGAAATAGACCGTTACTTCCTTGCCGCCTTTGCGGAAAATGGAAATGGCGTCATTTTTGAAATCCACGTCCGCGAGATTCAGTCCGACGCACTCAGACACACGAATGCCGGTGCCCAGCATCAGCGTCATCATGGCCAGATCACGGACACGCGAACGCTCGTGCCAGGCCAATTGCCGCTTTGTCAGCTGTTCGCCGTTGTCCACATGATCCAGAAGCACGGAAACCTCGTCCGCGTCCAGACGCACGATGTTTTTTTCACGCATTTTCGGCATGGCCACCAGTGCGACCGGATTGTAGGAAATGAGCTCCTTCTGATAGTAGTATTTGTAGAAGGAGCGGAGAGAAGCGAGCTTCCGTTTGATCGCCGACAGATCATTCGAGCGGAAATTGGCATTCTGGGAGGAATACACGCGCACATAATCCAGATATTCCTCAATATCCAAGGGCTTCAGAGACTGCAGATCCTCAAGGGAAATGTCCTTGATTTCCTTGCGGCCAAGTTCGGGATTGTTCTCGTGAAGATAACGATAAAACACCCGGAGATCGTATGCATAGGCGATACGGGTTCTGGAAGACGTCTGCGAATCGATGCCGCGGAAAAAGTCCTTCACATAAGAAGGCAGATCCTCGATCAGCTCACGCAATTTGATGATGTTTTTCTGATCCACCTGACGATGGTAGCTTTGCGAATCTACAGGCATGATAGATAGCCTCCTTCACTGAAAACAGTTTAAACTATTCGTTAAACAAAGTCAATAGGAGAGTTTTACGAAAAGATACCGGGAGAAGGGCATTTGCTTCGAAAAACGTGCAAAAACACGTCGGCATGGATGAACCCTGAAAGAATTCAAAAATACATGGATTCTGTGAGCGTTTTACCGAAACGTGGACGTATGAATGGACGTGGACGACGCTGAAAAACGATTACAGAATGCGGCATATATGGACGCATCAACGCTTGATGCCGGAATGCTGCAAGGCGCGGAGAAAAAGCATGACGCAGGATCATCCATGCGTCGTACTGAAAACAGATCCTGAAAGAGGTTAAGAAAATGGATCCTAAGAAGAATGTGCAGAAACGTTTTCAAAATGTGCGCACGTACAAAGAGACGCTGCGCGATTTGAAAAACGATCACAGATATGCCGCTTGATACACAAGAATACAGATTCAAAAAGAGCCGCCTCGAAAAACCCAGCATTTATGCGCCTTTGAGAGCGGCCAGGGGCCGCAAAGCCAGAGCCCATGCGCCTTACAGAAAAGAACCTTATAAATTCGTTAAACAAGAGTTTAGCGAATAGATACGCAAGGGAAAATCCAAAGAAATCCAGTCAGAATGCGCTTCTCCCGTACTCCTCTTCTCATGAAAAAAAGCGGAGCTTTTGCTCCGCTTTTTTCTGATTTGTGTTTTTGCATCAAACATCAGACGGTTTTATTTCTTCCGATGTTTTCCAAATGTGCCGATGCCTTTCAGAATCTGTCCATAGATTCTGAAAGAATCTCTGACAGGTCTGAAGTGTGAACTGGCATTGTTGTCGATGTAGATCGTTTCGATCTCCATTTCCAGGATCGGCACGTCTCTTCTGACAAGCTCCATGAGTACGTTCATTTCATACTCGTACCGGTCGCCGGGGACGTCTTTCATGATCGGGACCAGCGAGGAAGAAAAAGCCCGCATGCCTGTCTGGACGTCGTAAACCGGTCTGCCGGATACCGTACGGAACAGAAAACGGTTCAAATCGTTACCGAAGCGGCTTCTGAGCGGCGCGTCTTTCGGAAGGTAACGGGACCCCAGATACAGGGCGTCGGGCTCTTCTTCTGCCCTGTCGCAGAGACTGAGTGCGTCTTTGACCGTATGCTGTCCGTCGGCATCGAGCGTGATCACCGTATAACAGCCGGTTTTATGGGCCATAAGCCACGAAAATGCCTGCTTCAGCGCGTAGCCTTTTCCGCCGTTCCGGCTGTAGGAAATCAGTTCGCCGTATCCTTTCACCTGTGAGAAAACATCCGCATAATCCGGCCCGCTTCCGTCATCGACGATCAGCAGAAAGAAGCCGCTTTCATGCGCTTCTTCTGCCAGCTTCAGGAGCTGTTCGTTTGGCTCATAGGCGGGAATCACCGCAATTCGCTGATTTTCCATGATCGTTATAGGCCCTGTCTGTCTGGTAATATGACGGCTTTGCTTGCAGCCAGGAGCATCATAACATAATCAGGCAGTGAAATTCAACGGATCTTCGGACCTTTCCCTTTAGGCCTTGGGCGCTTCCTTCTGCTCCTTGACGGGCGCGACGCCGTATTTCCGGGCTCTTTTGGCTTCTTTTCTGGCTTTCCGCAGGGCAACCCGTTCCGGATATTTCTTATCCCTTGCCTTACGGATGATGAAAATCACCAGAAGGACAATACCTGCCACGACGATCAGCGGGATCAGATAGATCAATACGATCACGAAGCCCTCGCTGAAATCGCCCAGATTCTCCCACATATTGGAAAATGCATGACCGATCCGCTGAATAAAGGTGACAGCGGGTCTTTCTTCCTCGGTGTATTCGAGGACTTCAGTCAATGTGATGTTCACTGTGGAATAAGCGACGTCCACGTCCATGCCGGACAGCGCGCTTCTCTGGGACGCCAGCTCATATTCCACCTCTGTGAGACGCTTTTCGACGTACAGCATCTCTTCCACGGTCGAGGCCTTTCCGAGCATTTCAAGAAGCCGCTTTTCTTCGGTCTCAAGCGCGCGGATCCTGGCCTCGGTGTCGCTGTAGCGGCGGCTGATGTTCTGAACGTTCTGAGATTTCTGCCGGACTTTGCCGAACGAGCCGGCACTTTCGACAAACTCCGAATAACGCGCGGCCGGAATGCGTACCACCAGATACATGCGCATGCTGGCGCTGTAGCGTTTGTGGTCCGAATAATACCAGGAATTGTCGCTGTCTGTTTCGGTCTCCGATTCGATAATGCCGCCGAACTCCTTGATTTTCGCTTTGAGAAGCGAAGCGGTTTCCTGATATTTCGTCGTTTCGACGGTCATGTCACAGGTATAGACCAGCTTCTCTTCGGAAAGCACGGAAGGCGCTTCCGGCAAATTCGTATGCGCTTCCCCGCCCTTCTCATCGGCGGGTACAGACGGAGTGACAAAGCCAGGGGCATCGTCGCGGCCGTCCGGTTTGTATGCAGTCATGTCTTCAGACGCATCATAGTGGGCCGCTTCTTTCGGGCTGCCTGCCATGGAACAGCCGGCTGCAAGAAGCACTGAAACGATGGCTGCGCCAAGAAGAATGCTTACGGTGAAAAATGTTTTGAATCTGGAAGTATGCATGGTTTTCATAGCAACGCTCCTTTCCCTATATCTATGATACGATCAAGACAAAGGAATTGTCGAGTGAAATATAAAATATGGTCTCAAAAGATTGCGATCCGACGAAAAGGGAGAGCACGCGCCACGCACTCTCCCTTTTCAAGAATAGGAGGAAATCATTCTGAATGCCTGAAGGTTCCGATAAGCGGCGATCCTTGTCGGCAAAAATATATCAATCTGCTTTATACGGTACGATGAGCTTCTGTCCGGTAATGATCCGGTCGCCGGAAAGGTGGTTCAGCTTCCGAAGGAGGTCTACATATGTGCTCTTCGATACCCCGTAGGATCCTGCATAGACACCGGCGATCTTCCAGAGGCTGTCATTCTGCTGCACTTCATAGTGGTCGTAGCAGATCTGTGTGCTTGCATCCGCCGTCCGCTCTGTGTCAGGGCTTACGGAATACACGGAGGGGATCACGGCAATCAGCGCGATGAAGAAAACGATTCCAATGATCAGAAGCGTTCTGGTGATTCTCCTTTTCTGTGCCATATCAGACCTCCTTCTTCGAACACCTGTTCGATGACGAGATCAATATAGCACTCGAACAAATGTTTGTCAAGCAAAAAACGAACATTTGTTCGAAAACTTTTCAACACCTGATATTTGGCGTATTTAAGCCAAAAACTGCTCTTTCGCCCTTTCGCCGGCTAACAAAAACCGCCGAACGCATTCCGGATATGTGTGATCTTTCCGTCCAGAATGCTTAATACGTCGAAGCGGTATTTCCGGTACTGCCCCAACCCATTCTCCTTGATGAACCATTGTGCAGTCCGATAGATTTTTGATTGTTTTCGGGAAGTGACAGATTCAAAAGGCTGTCCTTTTCTGGTGCTCTTTCGGTATTTGACTTCGACAAAAACAACGCATCCGTCATCGGGATCTTGTACCACCAGGTCGATCTCCCCGGTTTTTGTCCGATAATTACGCCCGAGAATTGTATAGTTTTTTTCAATGAAAAAGGAAGCGGCCAACTCTTCGTAAGCGCTTCCTTTCTCGCGGTTGTTCTCATTATATAGCTCTTTCAACGATCGCTTTCCTCTCCGAGGATCCCTCCGATGAAGGTCCTCCTGTGAATGGGGCACGGCCCGTACTGCCTGAGGGCTTCCATATGCGCCTGGGAACCGTAGCCCTTATGCTTCAAAAAGCCGTACTCCGGATAAATGCTGTCGTATTCTCTCATGATGCGGTCCCGCGTAACCTTGGCAATGATCGACGCCGCCGCGATCGAACAGGACTTGGCGTCGCCTTTGATGATCGGGATCTGGCGGATCGGGACTTCCGGGATCCGCACCGCGTCATTCAGAAGAAGGTCCGGATGATACGGCGTGCCCTCCGGGCCTTTGAGGCCTCTCAGCGCATCTCTCATGGCGCAGTAAGTTGCCTGAAGGATATTGATCTCATCGATGCG
>DBVJ01000123.1:34185-34384 GCA_002308115.1 Lachnospiraceae bacterium UBA1267 | reverse complement strand
CCGGCCAAAGGACCCCGCCCGGCTTCGTCGATGCCCGCTATAAGCTCGAATTCCGCGTATTTCCGCTCGTAGACCATCATGGCGTCCAGACGCTCCAGTTCTTTCCGGAAGGCGTTTAAACGGCGTTCATACTTGTCTAGGAGCCTCTGAACGCCTGCTCTCTCGTCGCTTTTGAATTCCGAGATCGCAGAAGCCAGTT
>DBVJ01000123.1:32718-34041 GCA_002308115.1 Lachnospiraceae bacterium UBA1267 | reverse complement strand
TTGTTCCGGTTGTCCCCCATGACGAAGTACTCCCCGTCCCCAAGCGTGACCGGCTCGGCGGCGCGCCCGGTGCGGATGATCGCTTCGTTCCCGTATTTGTCCGTATCAAGAAGCGTCCCGTTGATGTAGATACAGCCGTCTTTGATCTGGACCGTTTCCCCGGGAAGGCCGATGACACGCTTGATGTAATGGGTGTCCGGATCGTTTTTCAGCCAGAATACCACGATGTCAAAACGCTTCGGTCCGGAAAAGGCATAATTGATCCGCCCGACGACGACGCTGTCTCCGTTGGTCAGCGTAGGGGTCATGGAGCTGCCGTCCACCACGGAACGGACCGCAATGAAATGTGTGGTCAGAAATGCGATGGCGAGCGCGATGGCGATCAGTACCAGATAATCCCGGATCGTACCGAAGACATTGCCGTCCTCCGTAAACGAACCCGGGAGTTTCTTTCTTTTCTTTTTTTTCACGGTTTCATCAGTCATGATCAGGGCTTTCCAATGAGATCCGGCCGAGCTTTCCGCTCCTGAATTCAGAAAGAAGAAGCATGGCTGTCCGCTCTTCATCCGCCTCTCCGCCGCTTTTCAGGATCTTCCTGGCTTCGGAAATACTGCGAAGCGATTCTTCCCCGTCCATGCCGGCATGAAGATCCGTACCATAGCGTGCATTGACCAGGGAAGCATGCCGGACCAGAAGCTCCTGAAGAAGCTCTCTGGAAAGAAGCACCGGATCCGCGATGCCTTCGCTGAGTGAACCAATGAAGGCAATGTGCGTGCCGGTCTCCTCGTCCTCGAACTTGGGCCACAGGATGCCGGGCGTGTCCAGAAGGGACAGAAGGCCTCCGGCCTGAAGCCACTGCGATGCTTTCGTGACGCCGGGTTTATTGCCGGTCTTCAGGGAATTCCTGCCCGCAAGCGAGTTGATGATCGTGGACTTTCCGGTATTGGGGATGCCGGCGACCAGAACACGCACCTGAGGCTTCAAAATGCCCTTTTTCCGGCGTTTTTCGAGAAGATCCGAGCAAATTCCCGAGATGGTCTTCTCAATGTATTTCAGGGCCGTTTTTGTGCGTCCGTCCAGAGATACGGCCGGGATGCCTTTCGCTTCAAAATCACGGATCCAGGCGTCCGTCACAGGCTTCTCTGCCAGGTCAGACTTGTTCAGAAGGACCAGCCGGTATTTCTGACCGGCGATCTCGTCGATGTCCGGATTCCGGGAAGAGCGGGGAATGCGCGCGTCAAGGACTTCCATGACGAGATCGACCTTCTTCACATTCTCGGTCATCTCCCGCCTGGCCTTGGTCATATGGCCGGGGTACCACTG
>DBVJ01000123.1:32333-32709 GCA_002308115.1 Lachnospiraceae bacterium UBA1267 | reverse complement strand
CGTTCTGCATGTTGTTGAACTGATCAAGTCCCATCAGGATGCGGCGGGGCTTGGTGCCCTCTTCCTCACCCACGACGCCGGCTTCGGCCAGCTGATCCATGATACGCGCGGCGCGGTTGAAGCCGATGGAGAACTTGCGCTGCAGCGCGCCGATCGAAGCCTTCTGGGTCTCGATGATGAAACGGCCGCAGTCATACAGAAGCTCGTCCTTATCGGAGCCGGGCTTTCCGGATCCGCCGGAGGAAGTCTCTTCCGCGCTGCTCTCTTCAGGCTTGTCAAGGCGGATGTTCCGGTCCACGCCGCCGCCCTTGACGTCTTTCTGCTCACGGATGTATTTCATGACGTCACGAAGCTCTTCGTCGGAAACGAAGGCGCC
>DBVJ01000123.1:32039-32222 GCA_002308115.1 Lachnospiraceae bacterium UBA1267 | reverse complement strand
GTTCGCCTTGATGAGGCCGGTCACGATGTCGGCTCTGGGGGTCTGTGTGGCCAGTACCAGGTGGATGCCTGCGGCACGTGCTTTCTGTGCCAGACGGATGACGGAGCCTTCGACCTCTTTTCTGGCCTGCATCATCATATCGGACATCTCGTCGCAGAAGATGACGATCTCCGGCATGGGCTC